>JAAYSI010000109.1 GCA_012524045.1 Peptococcaceae bacterium
AAGACGTCCGCTACATGAGATCTTAATACCTTGAGCACCGGCACGCATAGTGCGACCAACAGTTTGTTTCATAGCTCTACGGAATGAAACGCGTCTTTCTAATTGTTGTGCAACATTATCGGCAACAAGCTTTGCATCTAATTCGGGCTTCTTAATTTCGATAATGTTTACGGCTACTTGTTTTCCGGTCAATTTTTCTAATTCTTTACGCAGATTTTCTACTTCTGCACCGCCACGTCCGATTACGATACCCGGTTTAGCGGCATGAATGGATACTTTGACTCTGTTAGCAGCTCTTTCTATTTCAATTTTTGGAACTCCGGCTTGCTGGAGTTTTTCGGTTATATACTTACGAATTTTTAGATCTTCGTGAAGGAGTTCCTCGTAGTTTCTATCAGCATACCAACGGCCTTCCCAAGAACGGATGATGCCGACACGAAGACCTTTAGGGTTTACTTTTTGACCCATGCTTTGCCTATTCCTCCTTCTTATCGCCAACAAACACAGTGATATGGCTAGTGCGCTTACGAATTCTGTCTGCTCTTCCCTGTGCTCTAGGCTTAATGCGCTTAAGGGTTGGTCCCTGATCTACATAAATCTTGGTAACATACAGATCATCAGGATTGAGATCTAAGTTGTGTTCTGCATTGGCAATTGCTGATTGAAGAACCTTTGTTACCGGTTCTTTAGAAATATTCGGTGTGAATTGTAAAATCGCCAAAGCATCATCTACTTTTTTACCGCGAATCAAATCTACAACCAAGCGCACTTTGCGAGGAGAGATGCGAACATATTTGGCAACTGCTTTTGCTTCCATTTTATTACCCCCTCTCAACTAGCGTAAGCCGCTCGATTTTTCGCTTCCGGCATGGCCTTTAAAGGTCCGGGTTGGAGCAAACTCACCAAGTTTATGCCCAACCATATCTTCAGTTATATACACCGGGACATGTTTGCGTCCATCATGGACTGCAATGGTATGTCCGACCATCTGTGGAAAAATGGTCGAACTTCTTGACCAGGTTTTTAATACTCTCTTCTCACCGGACTTATTCATATCTTCTACCCGTTTCAATAAACGAGCATCTACAAATGGTCCTTTTTTCAGAGATCTGCCCATCATCAGGTCTCCTTTCACCCTTAATCTCTACGTTTAACGATGAATTTATCACTCAAATTCTTCTTCTTACGTGTCTTAGCACCGAGTGCTGGTTTACCCCAAGGAGTTACTGGGTTACGACCGATCGGGCTACGTCCTTCACCACCACCGTGCGGGTGATCCACAGGGTTCATTACTGATCCACGAACTGTCGGACGTTTGCCAAGCCAACGGTTTCTTCCAGCTTTACCTATTGTGACGTTTTCATGGTCAAGGTTGCCCACTTGGCCAATAGTAGCCCTACATTCTAAATGGATCATTCTCATTTCCCCTGACGGGAGTCTGAGGGTCGCATAATTACCTTCTTTAGCCATCAACTGAGCATAAGCTCCAGCTGAACGAACCAACTGGCCGCCTTTTCCAGGCTTTAACTCAATATTATGGACTAAGGTACCGACCGGGATATTTCTCAATTTTAAAGCATTACCGATTTTGATATCAGCATGTTCACCGTTTTCAATTTCTTGCCCTACCTTCAAACCGTTCGGAGCTATGATATAAGCTTTATGGCCATCAGCATAATTTAAAAGTGCAATATTGGCAGAACGGTTCGGATCGTATTCGATGCTTGCTACTCTAGCAGGTACTCCATCTTTTCTTCTTTTAAAATCTATCAGACGATAATGCCTTTTGTGGCCACCACCTCTATGGCGTACGGTAAGACGTCCCTGATTATTCCGTCCTCCTTTTTTACGCAAGGGAACCAACAGAGAGCGTTCCGGTTTACTAGTGGTAATCTCGTCAAAAGTAAGAACCGACATCTGTCTACGCCCTGGAGTGGTAGGCTTAAAATGTCTAATAGGCATTATTTTTCCCTCCTTTACAATGAGTTTTCTTACAGACCGGCAAATCCTTCTATTTTATGTCCAGGTTTTAGGGTTACGATAGCTTTCTTTCTATTCGGAGTCCTTCCGACATAGCGACCCATTCGTTTTTCTTTGCCGTTAACATTCACAGTACGAACTTCATCGACTTTTACTTTAAACATTTTTTCCACTGCGGATTTAATTTCAATTTTGTTGGCTGCAGTGTCAACCCAGAAGGTGTACTTATTTTCTTCGACTAAGCCTACTGATTTTTCAGAGATAACAGGTCTAATCAGTACGTCACGTGCATCACGCATTGCTAAGCACCTCCTCAGTCCTTTGAACTGCCGCTTTGCTAAAGATAACAACATCATGTTTCAAAAGATCTATAACATTTAGAGTTTCGGCACTGGAAGTAAGAACTCCCGGAATATTGCGTGCAGATAACAGGACATTCTTATCGTTTTCGGTTACTATTAATGCTTTTTTATTAGCATTTAGATTTTCTAAAACCTTAATCATTTCTTTGGTTTTAGGTTCATTGAAAACAAATTGGTCTACAACTATTAGACTGTTTTCATTTACCTTACTGGAAAGCGCAGAGCAAAGAGCTAATCTCTTTACTTTCTTAGGCAGCTTTTTACTATAGTCTCTCGGTTTCGGGCCGAAAGTCACACCGCCACCTCTCCAGAGAGGAGAACGAATTGTTCCAACACGAGCACGGCCAGTACCTTTTTGTCTCCATGGTTTACGTCCGCCACCCCTGACCTCGCTGCGTCCTAAGGTAGAGTGAGTACCTTGTCTAGCATTGGCCAGTTGAGCTACGACAGCAGAATGCATTACGTGGACATTTGGAGTAATACCAAAAATTCGATCATTTAATTCTATCTCTCCGACCGGAGAGCCTTGCATGTTTACAACCTGTACTTTAGGCATTGCTTCATCCTCCTTTCCTCTCGGATTATTTAGCTTTAGATTTAATCGCTTCTTTTAAGATTAGCAAGCTTTTTTTGGCACCGGGCACGCATCCTTTAACCAGGATAACATTTTTATCGGCATCAACCTGAACAACTTCGAGATTTTGAATGGTAACTCTTTCTCCACCCATACGTCCAGGTAATTTTCTCCCTTTGAAAACGCGAGCTGGCCCTTTCGCGCCCATGGAACCTGTTCTGTGGTGATACCTAGAACCATGAGACATCGGCCCACGGCGACCACCATGACGTTTTAACATACCGGCGAAACCTTTTCCTTTAGAAATACCTACTACATCGACTTTGTCACCTTTGGCAAAAATATCAGCTTTGATTTCTTGGCCAATTTCATAAGAGTCCACATCTGCAACCTTAAACTCTCTGACAAAACGCAGAGTTTTAGCTCCAACTTTCTTAAAATGGCCAAGCATTGGTTTGTTCGCAAGGTTATCTCGCATTTCTTCAAAACCTACTTGTATTGCGTTGTAGCCATCTGAAGCTTTGGTTTTCTTTTGCAGAACAAAACACGGACCGGCCTGCACTACAGTTACAGGGATAATTCTTCCGTCCTCTGCAAAGACTTGGGTCATTCCCACTTTTCTTCCCAGAATTCCTTTAGACACGACGCCACCTCCTATACACTTTGAAGTGCGCCGGATGATCCGGAGCACGAGAGTGTCTAAATATTCTTCTTTCGGGACTATATCAGGCTTAACAGCCTAGCTTAGCAACACGTCCCGGAGGTGTACCACACCTCCGGGTGTTTCGCGTCACAAACATAAATATTTTACCACATTCCTAGAAGAATGCCAAGAAAAAATTATAGTTTTATTTCAATATCTACACCTGAAGGAAGATCCAATCTCATCAGGGCATCAACAGTTTTTGATGTTGGGTCTAAAATATCGATCAATCTCTTATGAGTTCTCATTTCGAATTGCTCACGGGAGTCTTTATTAACGTGAGGCGAACGCAAAATGGTATACACATTTCTTTCCGTAGGAAGAGGGATGGGGCCGCTAACGCTCGCTCCAGTCCTTTTGGCAGTTTCAACGATCCTTTCGGCAGATTGATCTAAAGTTTTATGATCAAAAGCTTTAAGTCTAATTCTAATTTTTTGGTTCATTTTAATATCCTCCTTTTTGCTTGTTCGACAAGCTGTTAGCGTAAAAATTACCTGTTCCCAGGCGGAGTCTCCCAGGCAGCAGCAACCTTTTACGCATTAATTTCAGGAAGCTGCTATAGGCAGCTTCCTAAACTAATCTAGTATTTCAATTTACTATTCATAAATTTTGGAAACTACACCGGCGCCAACGGTACGGCCACCTTCACGGATAGCAAAACGTAAGCCTTCTTCCATGGCAATCGGAGTAATGAGTTCACATTCGATTGTGACATTGTCCCCAGGCATAACCATTTCTACACCTTCAGGAAGTTGAATTACGCCGGTAACGTCGGTTGTGCGGAAGTAGAACTGCGGGCGATAGTTATTAAAGAATGGAGTATGACGACCGCCTTCTTCTTTGGTCAGGATATATACTTCGCCTGAAAATTTGGTATGAGGTTTAATACTGCCAGGTTTAGCCAAAACTTGGCCGCGTTCGATTTCTTTACGCTCAACACCGCGCAGCAGAGCACCGATGTTGTCACCTGCTTCAGCTTGATCCAGAAGTTTACGGAACATTTCAACGCC
>JAAYSI010000110.1 GCA_012524045.1 Peptococcaceae bacterium
ACCATTTCTTAGGTCATATTCTTCCGCCGTTTCCGGAGAAACCATCACGATGGGCTCGGGATGGAATTCCCGCATGGTCGGCGATTGCCGGTGTTCCGTATGGAAATATTCATAAGAACGAGTCCCATTGATGAAATAGAAAGGATATTCTTCAAACACCTCAGGGGTTGTGTCTCGGCTTTGGGATACAGGAGTGTAAACCGGATAGGGAGGAATACCCCATTCCACAAAAGTTGAAGGGACTAACTCGATCATCCCGGTAGGCGTATTAAAACCGGGCAGCCCATCGGGACGAAGCATACCCTTCTCATGTTTATAGTAAACGCCATTCCACTCATCAAAGAGACAACCGCCTATTTCAACCAATTCTTTATGGTCAACAGGACATTTCGTATAAATTGTTCCCTCAATTGCTGTCGCCGAACTTTGACGACTGGCTCTTTGGACTTTACCGGATTCATCAACAATGGAAAAACCTGTCTTTAAGAATTCGTTAATAATATCTTCGGGCGTATCCCATTTTTGGAAGAGCTCAGGATTGAGACGTTTGCCCAACCAGAGGATAATTTCCTCATCGGATTTTGCTTCGTAATAGCTGGTTACTTTCTTCATGGCGCGTAATGGAGTCCACCAGGTCCGAGCAGAGTCACGTTCACAACTCATAGCTACGGGAAGCACCAGGTCGGCAAAGGCCACCGCACTGGGAGTGAGGAATGGGTCCGCATAGACAATAAAGGGAACTTGTTTTAAATATTTATAGGCCCGCGGTGCCGGTTCTTCATGACCAGAAATTTGATTACAGGATTGTCCCCAGAAAATTCTAATCGGATAGGGTTTACCAGTTTCCAGCGCGTGGGCCATAGCGTCAGGATTAGCCATACCCATGAAGTCTTTACCCTCAAAGCCAACATGAGCTTTCTTAAACTTTTTCTCCCGGGCAGACGGTCTGGCATAGAGGTCAGCAGTAGAATAACCCGCATTTATATCAAAAGCAGTATGCATAAGGACATGAGTTCCCGGTTTTTCAATATTGCCACAGATAGCCATCAAGGCACAGACAGCCTGAACGAGATGTATTGAGGAGGCAGTGGAAGCATCAAAAGCGAGACCCCACTGAATAGCTCCAGCATCGGCACTGGCATAGAGACGGGCCGAGCCTACAATATCTTCTACTGCCAGACCTGTCCGTTCAGCTGCCCACTCCGGCGTAAACTGCTGAACATGCTCTTTTAGTTCGTCATAACAATAAACCCATTTTTCTACAAACTCATGGTCAATCAGGTCTTCATTCATAATGACATTAAGCCAAGCTAAAGCCAGACAGATATCCGTACCGACGTTTATGGGAAGCCAATATTCGGCTCGCGCCCCCCACCAGGTCAGAACGGGGTCGATGGAAATAATTTTAGTGCCCCTTTGCACGCAAAGGTTGAGCCAATGCCCTAAAAAACCATCCGCATTGGATTTCAGAGGTTCATTACCCCATACTACCAAGACATCAGGATTTTTCCATTCGGAATTAGCATATCTGTCCGGGTGGTTTTGCGAAGCATCCACCATAGGATAATCGCCGAGAGGAGCGATAGAACCGCAAATACGTGGTGCATAGCAAGACCAGCCGGAGAAATAAATCCCTCCGCAGTTAGCTGTACCGAAGCAAGAACCGGCTAAAAATGGACCCTGCCAGCTGATATTGCGCCCCGTACCATGGCCAACGACAATCGATTCACGTCCATAGCCCTCAGCATCCAGTTTTTTTACTTCCGCTTCCACAATATCCAGCGCTTCATCCCAGGTGATTCTTTCCCATTTATTTTCTCCGAGTTTACCGGCTCGTTTCATAGGATATTTTAAACGTAAAGGACTGTTAACCATTTCATCAATGGCTAAACAACGCATACATAATTTGCCGTTAGCAAACGGGTCAAGGGGGTCACCTTCAATTTTTTCCAATTTCCCGTCCTTAGTATATAAGAGGATGCCGCAGGAGTTGTGACAACCGGGTCCAGTATAGTTATAGGTTCGGGTAACAGTATATTCCCCCTCTTGCCATTGCCATTCGCCTTCATGATAGGCTTTACGGTCAATGCTGTCTAAATACTTCTTGTAATCCATAACCATAAATAATCCTCTCCTTTCTCTATCTTGTTAACATGTTCACATTACCGATCTCTTCTATTCTAGCCCCTCCTCCCTTTATCTAATAAGTACCGCTTCCTCCTTTCTTAATTAGAAATGAGCTAGCCGCTCCAAAAATACAGACTATTGCTTTGTTATAAGTGCATAAAATATTCCACTTGGCTAAATCGCCTAAAAGCCGCATTCCGCCATTATTTTTATTTACCTTATTTGCTCAGTTGAAACAGAATTTGGCAATCTTGTGAATTTTTTTTGCTTAAGTGTTATAGAAAAAGATAAAAAAAGAAGGGTTTTCACCCTTCCTGATTGTCCGTATCTCTACGCAATATCTCCCGACTTTAATTTAAATACCATTTTAATGCTTTTCTTTCTAATTCTTTAACAAAAGCATCTTTACCGGCACAATAAGCCTCAATATCTAAGGGATATAAAGCGGCCAATTTGCTCTTTAACTCCCCATATTCATAGGCATCCCGTGGATGTATTCTTAAATAGTCTCGCACTGCCAAATGCCTGGCAATATCTTTGGAATTACTTATCTCGAAGATATGAACCTGATGAGTTCTTAAGATTAATCCTTTTCTAAAATACCTTCTACCGGTTATACCGAATTCACCTTTTGGCTCATAACCTAACTTTTCAAATTCACTATTATAGTTGTCCACTTTGGTAATATCTTTTACTACCGGCATAATATCAATAATTGGCTTAGCCTTGAGATTCTCAACGGCGGTACTTCCAATATGGTAAATATCGATTAATTCCTTGCCAAGAATTCTTTTGATTTTTTGGGCTTCTTCTTTAAATAGAATTGGCCACTGTTTATCATATTCTACCACTTCGACTTTCATAATTATCGTCCTTTTAGTTTATGAAAGATTTTTGCAAAACCATGTTCCCGCCAATAAGCTATTCTCTCTTTTTTATTCCACTGTCACGCTTTTTACCAAGTTTCTAGGCCTATCCACATCATTTCCTCTAGCCAAGGATACATAATAAGCTAGAAGTTGTAAGGGAATGACCGTGAGAATGGGAGCAAGCTCATTTATGGTCTCCGGCAGATAGAAGACTTCATCCACTGCTTGACCAAAACTTTCATTACCCTCAAAAGTAATACCGATAACCTGTGCTTCCCTGGCCTTAAGTTCGTTAACATTAGACAGAGTCTTATCGTAAAGATCTCTTTGGGTAGCCAGAGCAATAATAGGAGTACACTCAGTTACCAGCGCAATTGTCCCGTGTTTTAATTCCCCGGCAGCATAAGCTTCGGCATGGATATAGGATGTTTCTTTAAGTTTCAGTGAACCCTCTTGAGCAACCGACCAGTCTAGACCGCGGCCTACAAAAAAGGTACACGCTGAGTCCTTAATACTGGAGGCTATCTGCTGAATTTTGGACACTTGCTTAAAGATTTCACTGGCTTTGTCCGGGAGCTTCTTTAATTCGGTAATAATCTCCCGAATCCACTCTTGGGATATAGTCCCTTTGGCTTGAGCCAGAAAGAGAGCAAGTAAAATCATTGCTTCAATCTGAGTAGTGTATGCTTTGGTGGAAGCTATGGCAATCTCAGGTCCGGCCCAAGTATAGATTACATCATGGGCTTCGCGAGAGACCGAACTCCCCACCACATTCGTAATCGCCACGACTCGGGCGCCCAGTCTTTTAGCTTCCCGCAGGGCAGCAAGAGTATCAGCAGTTTCTCCCGATTGACTGAGCACTACCGTTAAAGTATGCTCATCAATCAACGGAGATCTGTAGCGAAATTCAGAAGCAATATCTATTTCTACCGGAATCTTGGCCCAACGTTCGATCAGAGTCCGTCCAATCAGTCCGGCATGATAAGCCGTACCGCAGGCTACGATAGCAACCTTATTAAAGCTGGCAATCTGCTCCGGTGTCAGAGCCACTTCCCGTAAAACTACTTTTTCCTCAGTAAGTCTTCCGCCGAGAGTATCTCGTAAAGCCTTAGGTTGTTCGTAAATCTCTTTCAACATAAAATGATCATAACCGTCTTTTTCAACAACGGAAGCATCCCAATTAACTTCATAGAGTATTTTATCCTTTGCTTCCCCTTGGAAATCCGTAAAATTGACCCCATTATCAGTAAGAATTGCAATTTCTTCATCTTCTAAGACATAAGTATTTTTCGTATGCTCCGGTATAGCCGAGAAATTACTGGCCAGATAGCATCCCTCTTCTCCTTGACATACGACCAGAGAGTTGCTTTTTCGGGCCGCTACCAACATATCGGGTTCCTTACAGGAAAGGGCAATTAAAGCATAAGATCCTTCTACTTTTTGCAGAATCTTTCGAACAGTAGTATCCATATCCCCATCATAATAATGCTCAATCAGATGGGGTAAGACTTCAGTATCCGTTTCGGAACGGAAAATATGTCCTTCAGCAAGCAGCCATTCTTTTAACTCTAAGTAGTTTTCTATAATCCCGTTATGGACTACAGCAAAATCCCCACGGCAATCAATATGGGGATGAGCATTTTCATCGCAGGGTCTACCATGGGTAGCCCAGCGCGTATGTCCTATCCCGACCGTGGAATTAAAGGTTCGGGCATTTACCTTGTTTTCTAGTTCTGTCAACTTACCGGTACTTTTCGCCACCCAGAGCCTACCTTCTTCAAAAACAGCAAGCCCTGTCGAGTCAAACCCTTGGAAGCCAAGTTGCTTTATTCCCTCAATAAGAATCGGGACCGCATTTTTTTTACCTATATAACCAAAAACACCCATCTAGTTTTTCTCCTCTTTATAAAATATCTTTCATAAATATCTATGACTAAAACTAACTAAACAAAACCTCAAAATAAAATAGCCGCACTGGACGGCTAAACAGTTATTAATTATAGGCAATAAACTACCAGCGATTCAGACAGGCCTATATCCGTCTTTGCTTGTTTAGTTCACCCTTTGTCCTAAGGATTACTCCTTAGTTTTGCTGTGAACCTAACGATGACAAGCCACCGAGAGGCACCCGCCGAAAAACTCGATTAACCTCTACCTCGTCAACCCATGAAAAAGCATGGGCTCTGGCGCTGGAGATTTAAATGTATACCGTCAATACAATTAAATCGATAATACTCTATTTAATGTTTTCTAAACAGATTATCTCTCAAAAATCACCTCCTTAATTAGAAGGTCTATTATAACATTATAACTGAGTCAACAAAAATAGTATAGATGGTAATTTTTTCTGCAAATCTGGCAGCAGACTAAGATTTGGCTTGTATCTGCTACAAGATCTGCAGCATTTTCCAGCCACTGCTTATAAAATACATTGAAAATCCTACAATAAATATACCCAGGATTAAAACAATCTTATGATATACGGCATCACTTATCAGTTTCTTTCCTTTGGAAAAAGCCGTGGATATTGCCGAATACCAGACTATGTCCGAGAGAATATGTCCTATGAAAAAGACCGCAACCCCGATTAAACCTAATGTATAAGCCTGGCGGGTTAATTCCATTCCTGCTGATGCCCACCAGAGAATGAAGTAGGGATTGGCAGCGCTTACGAGCACTCCCGCCAATACCAGATTTTTCATCCCCTTATTTCTTCCTGCTTGTGGATTTTCCAAGGAAACTGACTTTTTTATGCCGGATTTTATCATCCCATAGCCCATCCATAAAAGAAATGCGCCGCCAAACAGTCCGATACACCCTGCAACTGTCGGATTGGCAAAGAAATCTTTAAGTCCGAGCATCATGATGATAATTAATATAA
>JAAYSI010000010.1 GCA_012524045.1 Peptococcaceae bacterium
GCCGCCATAATCTGACCTTTGAATACAAACTAAATCCCAGTGTACTGCAGATCTATTTCCATTGTCGCACTCGTCATAGGCCGAACCCGGAGTAAAGTGAAAACTGCCGTCGATTTTTTCGTCAAACAAGGTATCTTTCATCGGCTTCAAAATGTAAGGGTTAAATCCTAGAGAGAATTCCCCGATGTACCTAGCGCCTTCATCCGTATCAAGAACTTTATTAATTCTTTTTGTGTCATTGGCGGTAGCATTAATAATTTTTCCATTTTTGAACTCTAAAACCACTGATTCAAAAGTAAAGCCCTGGTATACAGCCGGAGTATTATAACTAATCTTGCCATTGACTGAATCTCTTATTGGAGCAGTATAAAGTTCACCATCAGGAATATTTCTTTTGCCATCGCACTTGATTGCCGGCATCCCTTTTATGGAAAATTCTAAATCCGTTCCAGGCCCTTTTATTCTTACAATATCTGTTTTTTCCATATATTCTTTTAGAGGCTCCATAGCCTTAGACATCTTTGAATAATCCAGATTACAAACATCAAAATAAAAATCTTCAAAAGCCTCAGTGCTCATTTCTGCAAGTTGAGCCATTGAAAAATTCGGATAGCGTAGAACACACCAACGGGTATGTTTTACCCGAAGTTCTGAATGTACCGGTTTGGAATAATGGGTCATATAGATTTGCATTTTTTCACCAGGAACATCAGCCAGTTCATTAACATTTTCCCCTGCCCGTATTCCAACATAGGCTTGCATGTCTTTCATTCTAGCCATATCCCACTTCGCCATAGCTTGGGCCTGCTCCACTGATAAGCCTTTTAAAAATTCCCTTTGTAAAGTATGATTAGTAATAGTGATATAAGGCATGGCTTCGACCTTATAGGCTTCTCTAACTAGAGACCTTGCTAAAGGAATCTCTAAGCCAGCAACTTCAATCAGGACTTTATCATCTTTTTTTAATTCCAAAGAGTAATTCACAATATTTCTTGCTAAAATATCAAATCTAGTATCTATCACATGTCTAACCTCTTTTCTTTAAATATATTGTTATTATTTTCTGCTATAATTATTAAAATTCTTTTTGAATGATTTTTTTCCTTCATAAAAAGGATTTTATACTTATAAAACTTGAAAAGAATTAAGTGATAATCCGGTAATAATAAAAAAATACCCAAAAGTGAAACGGAGAAAATAAAATGGTTAACCTAGTTCATGTCTTAGAAAAAGAAGACTCCGGAAAAAAAATTGAACACATACTTCGCTCTCGATTTCATTTTTCCCGAAAACTCATTCAAAAACTTAAACTCGGAGAGTATGTTTGGCTAGATGGCGATTTTATCTTCCTTAATTCAACTGGGAAAGAGGGCCAAACTCTTATAGTCAACTTGCAAGAAAATGAGGAATCAACAATTAAAGGGGAAGATTTGCCTCTAGAAATATTATATGAGGATTCCCTATTCCTTGCAGTTAATAAGCAAGCCGACCAAGTTGTCCACCCCAATTCAAGGTATCAAACCGGAACGCTGGCCAATGCTGTAGTTGGTTATTGGGAAAAAAAGAATGAATATCGGCCGTTCAGACCTATTTCCCGTTTAGACAGAAACACATCCGGAATAGTCTTGATTGCCAAGAATAGATATGCTCACCAGCAAATAGCAAGACAATCTGCCAAGAAACAACTAACCAAAAAGTATTTAGGACTGGTTCAAGGTCAATTTCCTTATGATAGTGGAGAATTTAACTATCCTATTCGCTTAAAAGAAGACAGTAAAATAGTCAGGGAGATCCATCAGCAGGGTTTGCCTTCCAAAACCCTTTATCGCACCTTGAAGAGATACCAAGATTTCACTCTTTTAGAGTTTACACTTGTTACCGGGAGGACTCATCAAATCAGGGTACATTGCCAAAGCAGTGGCTATCCATTGATAGGAGATGATCTCTACGGTGCCGACACTTCCCATATTTCCAGGCAAGCTTTACATTGTCATTCCTATGCATTTACAAATCCTTTAACTGGACAAAGAACAGTAATTCACGCTCCACTCCCTGAAGATATGAAACGTCTGATTGAAGCGGATTCGGTCTAGATGGTTTCAGTCCGAGCCGCTGAAACCTCCCTTAGCCCAGTTTCAATTCCTTCTACTTCTTTAATACTATTTTCGCTAGTAATTCCCAGTTCTTCGAATTTTCTAGCAGTCACCAAAACTCTATTCTCGTAAGAACCTACAGTCTTATTAAAAGCTTGTACTGTTTGCAATAGGCCTTTCCGAATATCCAGCAAATGCTCCGTCAGTATCATTATCCTCTCGTAGAGTAATTTTCCTAAGTCACTTATCTGTTTTGCATTTTCGTTTATTTGTTCTTGGCTCCAGCCGTAAGCAATAGCTTTGAGCAAAGCAATCAAGGTAGTAGGGGTAGCTATTATTACCTTTTTCTCAGCTCCAAATTCAATTAATTCCGGATCAAACTGAAGAGCCGCACTAAAGAAGGCTTCTCCTGGCAAAAACATTACAACAAACTCTGGGGTAAATTCAAATTGCGACCAATAACTCTTACTTGATAGTTTAATTATATGATTTCTAACCTGTCTGGCGTGTCCACTGAGTTTTTCGTTTTTCTGAATTTCATCAGTAACTTCCAGCGCTTTTAAATAATCGGACAAAGGAGCCTTTGAGTCTACTACAATAGTCTTCTTACCAGGCAGTCTAATAATCATATCTGGCCTTAAGATCCCAAGTTCACTGTCAACCTGTTCTTGTTGATAAAAATCACAATACTCAACCATTCCGGCCAATTCGACAACCCTGCGGAGTTGGATTTCTCCCCATCTCCCTCTAACATTAGGGGATTTCAGAGCTGAAACCAATTTGTTGGTCTCCCGTTGCAGATTTTCCTGGCCTATTGCCATTATTTCAACTTGTTTTACTAACCCTTCGTAGGCGCCGACTCTCTTCTGTTCTAATTCGTTGATTTTGATATCAACTTTTGCCAAGGATTCTTTTATTGGTTTGACAAGTTCATCGATCGCAAGTTGCCTTTTTTCTAAATCACTTTTTGCTTGGATTTGATATTTATCTAATGTAGCCATAGCTAATTCCAAAAATGACTGGTTATTATGCCTTAAAGCTTCTACTGAAAGAGCTTTAAAATCATCCTCTAATTCTTCCTTGGCATTTCTAAGTAACGCTAATTTTTCTTCATTAACCTTTTGTTCCATATCTAGGCGAGTCTGTAATTCGACTATCTGAGTGTTATATGCCATCAGTAGATCTCTCGCTTGGTCAAGATCGAGCTGAATCCTGGAATTTTCAGTTTGCAAGAATTTTACCCTATCTGTAAGCACCTTGCTTTTCGCACTTATAAACAAATAACAAATACCAAGGCCGCATAAAAAGCCAATAAAGCTGGAAATGATAACTACCCAAAGATCCATTTTGCATTCCTCCGTGAATAAGATCTTTCCTTTTAGCACGATCCATTTATAATATAGTTAAAAATAAAAACTACTAGTTAAAAATATAGCTCAATAGTTTAAGAACAAATAATAATTGAAAAGAGGCTCAGATATGCAAAAAAATGATATTTATGTAATATACGGAGCTAACCCTATCCAAATGGTCAAAGAACTTCTAAATAACGCCCAAATTGAAAGAGAAATTAATCCTTCAATGAAAATAGTGCTTAAGCCCAATCTAGTTGTTGCGAAGCCAAGCAAAGAAGGGGCGACTACTACCCCTGAAATAGTTGAAGGAATTATTCAATATCTTTTCGAGCATAATTTGAAAAAAGTTTCTATTATCGAAGGTTCTTGGATCGGCGACAAAACGACCAAAGCCTTTAAAGTGTGTGGTTATGAAGAAATCTCTCAAAAATACAATATTCCTTTAATAGATTTGCAACGTGATGGATATATAACAGTAAATAAAGGTGGAGAGACTCTAAAAATATGTAAAAATGCCCTTGAAGCTGACTATTTTATAAATATTCCAGTTCTTAAAGCCCATTGTCAAACTCGATTTACTTGCGCTCTAAAAAACCTTAAAGGATGTATTCCAAACAGTGAAAAAAGAAGATATCACGCCCTCGGACTACACAAGCCCATTGCTCTTTTAGCTAAAAACCTAAAAGTGGACCTTACTATTGTTGACGCCCTAAACGGTGATTTAACGTTTGAAGAAGGAGGAAACCCTGTACAAATGGACAGGATCATCCTCGGCAAAGACCCAGTCTTGACCGATACATACTGTGCTTCTCTAATAGGGTATTCCAAAGAAGATATTAAATATATAGAATTGGCTGAACAATTGCAAGTAGGATCAACTGCCTTAGAAAATGCCAATATCATAGAGCTCAATGCAAATATAAAAAACAGCACTTCTTTTAAACCTTCCCGCCAAGCTGTCAAACTTGCTCTAAAAATAACAGCCGAGGATGCTTGTTCTGCTTGTTATGGTGGATTAATTCACGCTCTAAATAGATTGGACGAAGAGGGTAAACTGGAAAGAATTACTGAGAATATTTATATAGGACAGGGTTATAAAGAAAAAGTTATGCAAGGTTTGGGTATCGGAAGCTGTACTTCAAAGTGTTCTTCCTTCCTCAAAGGCTGTCCGCCCAAGGCCATAGATATAGTAAACTTTTTGAGAGAAAATCTTAGTTAGCAGAACCGGCAAATGGCTTTTTAGCTGGTTTTTTCTCTATTTAGCGTTCCGCTCAGGTGATCAATAAATTGTTTGGCAGTCCGCCCGGATCTTCCATTATGCATCATAACCCATTTTAAGGCCCGTTGCCTTAGTTCATCCCTATCAATATTTAAATTGTTTTGAACTGCGAGCTCTTCGACTATTTTTAGATAGGTCTCTTGATCAGGGGAAAGAAAAGTAACCGTAATCCCAAATCTATCGGCCAGTGATAATTTTTCTTCCATAGTATCCCTAGAATGAACATCATCGGATTGGCGATCAGCAAAAGACTCTTTGACCAGATGTCGACGATTAGAAGTTGCGTAAATAAGGACATTATCAGGACGGGCTTCGACTCCACCTTCGAGTAATGATTTAAGGCTTTTATAATCTTCTTCCTCATCATTAAAAGAAAGATCATCAATAAATATAATAAATTTTAACGGTATTTCCTGAAGTATTTTTATTAGTTGTGGGAAAAAACTTATCTGGTTTTTCTTCAATTGAACAAGTCTTAAACCTTTAGATATATATTCGTTAAGCAAGGCCTTGACTAACGATGATTTTCCTGTTCCTCTATTTCCATAAAGAATTATGTTATTTGCCGAATAGCCGTCAAGGAAATTAATGGTATTATTAAGCACTATGGCCTGCTCCCGCTCCTGACATATAAGGTTTTTAAGTCTTATAGGATCAGGATTTTTTATGCCCACCAGTTTGTTTTCCGAATCATGAATTTTAAATGCCCCGTATTTACCATAAATCCCACAGCCGATCTCATAATAAAAATTCACTAAATTAACTATATTATTTTTCCAATTAGGTTCTTGAATAAAGCTAATAATTAGATTCTTTCTCTGTTTATCTAACCATTTACAGGCTTCAGCTCTGCAATAATCTATCGAATCATTATCGGTTAAACTAAAACCCCAATTCCAAATCGGCCAATTTTCAGGTGAAAGGCTATCATGGAAAATTGCATGTACCTCTTTGATCTTAACTTCATTTTTAAAACGCTGCTCAATAATCTCTAATAAATTTTGAGGAGATATTTTTGCCAAACTTTGAATAACAGCTAGATCTCTGGCAACATCTTGCAAATTGGAAGGAGCAAATCCATTGTAGCCGGTACGAGCCGCACGTAAAGTAAACTCATTTTGCACTGTACATAAGCACTCAATGATATATTCCACCCAATTATCCCCGGCCAATGACCTATAAAAATTATGGTAAGCAAGATAAACCTTTTCCATATCAAAATTAGGTTCTGTCACAGTCCTGAGCAGTTTATAAAAGTCTTTGATTTTATTCTCCCTAAGAATATCGTCAAATACCAATAAACCCTGTAAAGCTGTACTTACCCTTTTCAAGTAAGTTATTTTTTCCATTTAGGAGATATTCCTTCCTTTCGTTTCACTTAAATAAAACCAGAATCAAGCAATTTTAATTTAGTTCGACTTTACTTTGGATAATGCCCTTGCTATCCTCTTAACTCCTTCTTCAATATCTTCAGGAGAAGAACAAGAAAAGTTAATTCTCATCTCATTTGATATTCTTCCGTCCGGATAAAAAAATGTTCCTGGTACAAAGATCACTTTTTCTTTTTGAGCCCATTGTGCCAAAAAGACAGCACTGTCCTGTATCTCATTAATTTTTGCCCAAACAAATAAACCACCTTTAGGCCTATTTATTTCTACCCAATCGCCAGTATACTTATTAAAAGCATCAATCATAACATCTCTTCTGGCTTTATACACCTTTCTTAACTTAACTATATGCTCCAAAAGAGGTTTCCCGGTAACATACTTATAAACAGCCCTTTGTGCCAAACTGTTGGAAAAGAGATCCATCCCTTCTTTAACCATTGCCATATGGCTAATAATTTCTTTTTTGGCGACCACATAACCAACCCTTAAACCGGGCGAAAGTATTTTAGAAAAAGACCCCAAATATATAACATTATCATACATATCCATTAAATTGGGATATTTTTCATCTTCATAACGTAGCTGCCCATAGGGGTTATCCTCAAGAATCAAGAGATTATACTTATCTGCTACCCTAACTAAATCCTTACGTCTTTGTAAACTCATTATTCTGCCGGTGGGGTTTTGGTAATTGGGTATAACATAAAGAAATTTAGGTTTATGCCTTTTTAGTATTTCTTCCAAATCCTCCGGAATAATTCCGTCCTGGTCACTGGGAACCATCAAAACCTTAGGTTTAAGACTTTGAAAAGCTTGTAAAGCACCTAAATAAGTAGGAGACTCAACAAGTAGCATGTCACCCGGGTCAATAAAAGTCTGAGCGACCAAACTTAAGCCTTGTTGGCTGCCGGTAGTAACAATAAGGTCCTCCATAGTAATTGTTTTGCTGCCGACATTAATTTGCTCCAAAATCCAGGCTCTTAGCGGATCATACCCTAACGCTTCCGCATATTGCAAAGCTATTGGACCGTCTTCGTCAAAAACCTGATTAAAACAATCCTTCAGTTCATCTTTAGGAAATAACTCTTGAGCCGGCAGTCCTCCGGCAAATGAAATCACATCCTCATAATTGGCTGTTTTTAAAATTTCCCCTAGAAAGCTTTCTTTTGACTCATTGATCCAACTAGCATATCTCATCATTCATCTACCTCAACAAAATAATTCTCCGGAGCAGGAGTAAGTGCTCCGACTTTATCTATAGGCCAATATCTAATCCAAACTTTGCCTAGAATCTTGTATTCAGGCAAAAACCCCCATATATGGCTATCTTTGCTAGCGGTGCGATTATCGCCTAGCATGAAATATGAGTCTGCCGGAACAGTCACAGGCCCATACTCATAATCGGGTGGTTCCTTAATATAAGGTTCATACAAAGGCTTATCATTAATATAAACTTTGCCATTTTTAATCTGAACTTTTTCTCCCGGAAGGCCTATAACACGTTTCACCAGATCCAACTCTTCATCGGAGTTCTCAGTAGCTTCAAACACTATAATATCGCCTCTTTCTATTTTATCAAATTTATAAAAAAGACGATCTACAATCAACCTGTCTTGAAGCTGGATAGTTGGTAACATCGACCCTGTTGGAACAATCCTTGTATCAATAATGAAAGTTCTAATAACAATAGATAGAATAAACGCTATTACAATGATTACTAACCATTCAGACAGAGATTTTATAATCTTTTTCAATAAAATCACCTTCCGTAATTGTCTACAAATTAAAAACTCATTCTGTTATTTAAAAATATTTCCAACAAAATATTATTATATCATAGAAAAGTAACTCATAACTAAAAAAAGACGCTTTTTAAAATTATTTTTAAAAAGTGTCTTTTCTATAATGACTAATGGCTTAGCTTTTTAGCTTACTTTCTTTAACGTGGTAAGAATTACAATACATTTTACAAAATCAGTTGTTTACCCATTCATGCTAAAAACTTTCCGGTTTGCAAAAGCCTAAATACCATTTCTGCGGATCGAACAGTAAGTTCATAAGCTTTTTCCATTGCTTCAGATAATGACATAGGTTTATTGACTATCGGTACCAAGGCATTCAATCCATGTTCATACATGGCCTCTGCACCTTCGTCTACCGAACCAACGATGGCGATGACAGGTTTTCCATGTTTTTTGGCTCTAACACCAACCCCCATTGGGACTTTTCCAAAAGCTGACTGCCAATCTATCTTACCTTCGCCTGTAATCACGAGATCGTAATCTTTTATAAAATCATCAAATCCTACCGTATCCAAAATTACTTCCGTACCTGATTTTAGCTCAGCTCCGGTAAATGCCACTAATCCTCCACCAAGTCCACCTGCCGCTCCAGCGCCAGGAATGTTCATTATATCGATATTTAGCTGTTCTTTTATTACTTTCGCATAATGGGCTAAGCATTGGTCCAAAAACTTTACCATTTCCGGTGTCGCGCCTTTTTGAGGTCCATAAACCGCTGATGCGCCGTTACTGCCACAAAGAGGGTTATCTACATCGCAGATTACTCTTATTTTAATATTTTTTAATCTGGGATCTAAATTGCTCAGGTCGATTTTAGCCAACTTTGCTAAGGAAGAGCCGCCAGGCGGAAGGTCGTTTCCTTCTTTATCAAGTAATTTTACTCCTAATGCTTGGGCCGCCCCTGCCCCACCATCATTAGTAGCACTTCCACCTATACCTAGTAAAATCGTCTCAGCCTGCTGGTTCAAAGCTTCTAGAATTAACTCTCCTGTTCCCCTTGTGGTTGTAATAAGGGGGTTTCTTTTTTCGGCCGGAACTAGGGGTAAGCCTGAAGCAGCCGCCATTTCAATCACTGCTGTATTACCAGGTAACATACCCATTGTTGCCTCTATCTCTTCTCCTAAAGGAGAGGTAACTCTTTTCCTGATAAAACGCCCTCCACAAGCCGCTACTAACGCTTCGACCGTACCTTCACCACCGTCGGCTATCGGAATTATTCTAACATTAGCTTCTTGATATACTCTCTTTATCCCTTCCTCTATAGCTTCTCCAACATGAAGACTACTGAGGCTCCCTTTAAACGAGTCGGTAGCAACCAGTACTTTCATTGTTCTACCTCCGGTAGGAAGCTATTTTTGAACAATAATGTTAGCCAATTTTTCGTAGAACAAAACTAGGCTGCCATGGTCTTTTTCACCATGACCATCAACTTTCAAGGCCTGCATCATTTCCATAACGGATGCACTTAAAGGGAGTGGAACACCGACACCATGGCCTGTTTCTAGCACATTGTTTAAGTCTTTAATATGGAGATCAATCCTAAAGCCAGGATCAAATTTCCTGTCCATAACTAAGGGCGCTTTAGCATCTAATACCGCACTACCAGCCAGCCCCCCTCGTATAGCTTGATATACTCTTTCCGGCTCTACTCCTGCTTTAGTAGCCAAAACCAAAGCCTCAGACATAGCTGCGATATTCACGGCGACAATGATTTGATTAGCCAGCTTTGTCACATTCCCTGCTCCTACATCGCCACACAGGACTACCGAAGCTCCCATAGCTTTAAGAATTGGCAAACACTCTTCAAAGTCTGCCTCTTTTGCCCCTACCATAATAGACAAAGTACCATCAATAGCCTTAGGTTCCCCTCCGCTTACCGGGGCATCCATAAACCGAATACCTTTTTCTTCAAGTTTAGAACCCACTTCTCTACTAACTAGCGGAGCTATTGAACTCATATCAATTACTATACTACCTTTTTTAGCCCCTTCCACTACTCCGTTTGTACCTAAAACAACTTCCTTTACGTGCGGTGAATTGGGTAACATTGTAATAATAACTTCACTTTTCGAAGCTACATCTTTTGGGGAAGTTCCTGCTTCGGCACCGGCCTGAACCAGTTCGTTAATGCTCGATTCATTAAGGTCATAAACAATAAGTTCGTAACCTGCCTTCAATAAATTCTTACTCATAGGTTTTCCCATAATGCCCAATCCAATAAAACCTATCTTTTTCATACTATTTGTCCCCCTTATCAATTTATAGAATTACATTAAAGCTTATAACCATATTCCTGAACCCAACTCAACGAATCCAAAGTGCTTCCTATGGGTTTATACTCCATTCCAATAAATCCACTATAGCCTTTCTCTTCAAGTAGTCCGATAAGATATTTAAAGTCAACAACCCCGCTCCCAGGCTGGTTTCTTCCCGGATTATCTGCAAGCTGAATATGGCCTATACGAGATATATACTCATTAATAATATGTTCGTGGTTTTCCTTTTCCCGTTCCGCATGGTAAATATCGTATTGTAAGAACAGATTAGACCGGCTTAGCTTTTTAATTATTTGCATCACCTGTTCAGTAGTATTTAAATAGAAACCCGGTATGTCAAAACGATTAATAGGTTCAAGCATTAATTTTAAGGAAACCTTATTAAATTCATCCGCAGCATATTCGACATTGTCCAGAATATTAGCCATGATCTCATGTTCGTTGTAATCACCAGCAACTTTTCCAACCAGACAATTTAATTTGTCCACTCCAAGAAATTCAGCAGCTTCAATACCCTTTTGCACACCTATTCTAAATTCTTCCTTGCGGCTCGGATCAGCGGCAATACCCCTGTCTCCTTCATCCCAGTTTCCCGCAGGTAAATTAATTAGTACCAGCTTTAAATTGTTTTCGATAAGCTGTTGTTTAATTTCCTTTAAATCATAGTCGTAAGGAAACATAAACTCAACATACTTAAACCCTGCTTGAGCTGCGGCTTTAAATCGTTCCATAAACGGCACTTCATTAAATAAAAAATTTAGATTGGCACTGAAAAACGGCATAATATTCCTCCTTGTCGTTATACTTTATTTAAAATTTAAATTAACCACTAAAATTGTATTCCTAAGAGTCTACTAATCCCAAGTTTGCTTTCATAGTCCTTATATTAACCCTAATCGCTTCCTTCGCAGCCTCTACATCTCTATTCTTAATTGCCTCCAAGATGTTTCTATGTTCTTTTAAGGTCAATTCGTTTTTTGCTTTGGCGTTTGCTTTTTTCTCAATAGCCCTTGCAATATGCATAAAATCTTCAATTTCTTTAAGGAATTCAATCAATTTCTTATTATTAGAAATATTCGCTATTTCCAAGTGAAATTTGCTATCTAGAGAATTGCATTCTTTAAAATCTTCCATAAGCCAAGCTGATTCAAAACCTTCAATAATTTTTGCCAAAATTAAAATTTGCTCGTCATTTGCCTTCGTTATACATTTTTCTACCGCCAATATTTCTAAAGATTCTCTTACGTCCAGCAAATCACCAATTTCTTCAGGTGAAAGCTCGATTGCAAATACCCCTTTCCGGGGTATATTGTTTACAAAGCCTTCAGCAGATAATTGATTGATCGCCTCCCTGACCGGAGTTCGGCTCATAGATATTTCTTGTGCTAACAAATCTTCCCTAATCCTACTTCCTGGTTCATATTCTAAATTAAGAAGCTTTCCCTTAATGATTCTATAGGCGCTTTCTTTTAAGCTTAAGTGTTCCATCAAATATTTCTCCTATCCAAAACTAAGGCTAATAAAATTAAACACCAGAATAGAATAATATTATAAATTATAATTTATAATTTATTTTGCCTTAATTTTACTTGTTTTACTTTATTTATTCAATATAAAAATAAATTTAAAGAGTAGATTTCCCCTTTTTCTTTTTATCTTTTTAGTAAAAGAAGAAAAAATCTTCTTCAAAATACAAAAAAACAGAGTTAAAACTCTGCTTAAAAAACGCTGAAACCCGCATGAATAGCGGATTTATAAACAAATTTTTGGTGCGGTCGAGAGGACTTGAACCTCCACGCCCTCGCGAGCACTAGAACCTGAATCTAGCGCGTCTGCCAGTTCCGCCACGACCGCATTCACAAATTACATTATATTGGACACCTTTAAAGTTGTCAATAAAAACTAATTACCGTTGTATCCAGACTATGTAAAAATATTGTCAAAAATTCAGGGACTAATAAAAAAACATAAAAATTTTATACTATGAATGGTTTATATATTCTCTTTAGTCTAAAAAATATTCTGTAAAAGGAGATTTATAAATAATGATTAAACCAACAAAAATTTCAATTATTGGTACAGGTTACGTCGGTTCGACCACTGCCTTTACCCTAATGTTAGGGGGATTTGTTTCGGAACTTGTCTTGGTAGATATAAACAAACAAAAAGCAGAGGGTGAGGCCATGGATTTAAGCCATGGTGTTCCCTTCATAAGCCCTGTTAAAGTTACCGCAGGAAGCTACGCCGATTGTTCAGGCTCAAGTATTATCATAATAACCGCTGGAGCAAATCAAAAACCTGGAGAAACAAGGATGGACTTGGTAAAAAAGAATACAGAAGTATTTATGTCTATTATTCCTGAATTAGTAAAATACTGTCCGGAATCTATTCTGCTGGTGGTTACCAACCCAGTAGATATTCTTACCTACGTTACTTATAAAGTTTCTGGTTTTAAAAAAGAACGCGTAATAGGATCTGGGACGGTTTTAGATACAGCACGATTCAAATATCTACTAGGAGAACAACTTGGTGTAGATGCCAGAAATGTTCATACATATGTGCTAGGTGAACATGGTGACAGTGAGGTCGCTACTTGGAGTATTACCAATATTGCAGGTATGAATTTAGAGTCCTATTGTCAAAACTGTAGAACTTGCGATAGCAGTAAAATAAAAGAGATATTTGAAGATGTCCGCGATGCTGCTTATCAAGTTATTGAAAGAAAGGGGGCAACCTACTATGCCGTCGGACTTACTGTACGTAGAATAGTAGAAGCAATCCTAAGAGATGAAAACTCCATCCTTACAGTCTCTAGCTTAGTAGACGGTATGTATGGTTTAGATAATGTTTGCTTATCTTTACCATCAGTCGTCAACTCCCAAGGTATAAGAAATATCCTGCCCTTAAACTTGAGCGAGTCAGAAATAATGGCGTTAGTCAAGTCCGGCAACTCCTTAAAAAAAGTATTGAGCGAAATATTTTAATCACTAATTCAATTCCTAAATAGTACGCTATACCAAGATTATATATAAAAGGAGTTTATGTATGATCTAATGGTATACTTTATTTTAGTGATTTTTTGGCTTTCTGCCATTGCTATGGCTTTAAGCAATAGCGGCATAATCCAAGAAGTTAGTTCAATTATATTTACAATTACTTCGCCGCTTGCCCTACTTGGGATATTTCGCGAAATATTTAAAAATAAAACCCATAAATAGATAGATGCTTCCACTTTTGATTTGGAGGTATTTGCCTTACTGGACCATTGGTCTTATAATTTTGCTAAAAGCTATACTATAAGGAGATCGCCAATGGCCAAGCCAGATATAGTTTTACACTCTTGTTGCGCAACTTGTGCAGCTTATGTACTAGAAAAACTCTCAGAAAAATATAATCCAATTATTTTTTACTATAACCCCAATATACATCCAAAGGAAGAATATATTATACGTAGAACTGAGTTATTTGCCTATGCTCAAAAAAAAGCCCTCCCCTTCTTTGAAGAAATATACGAACCACAAAAATGGTTCGTTGAAACAAAGGGCTTAGAAAATGAACCGGAAAAGGGTAAACGCTGCGATCTGTGTTTTGAGCTAAGGCTAGCAAAAGCTGCCTCTTTCGCAGTTCAAAACAAAGTCGGAATTTATACTACGACCCTTACCATAAGCCCCCATAAAGTTAGTAAAAAGATAATTGAAATTGGAAAAAACATAGCCGCAAAATTTAATATAGTTTTTTTGGCAGAAGATTTTAAGAAAAAGGAAGGCTTCAAAAAAACTATGGAAATCGCTAAAAATGAAAACTTTTATCGCCAAAAATATTGTGGTTGCCTTTATTCCAAGCGTTCACGTGATAGGATTAACTGAAAATTCAGTAAACTATTGTTCACTAAATTGCAGTAAAATAGCCAAAACTTAACTTTTGATTTTAATCCATAGACGTTGACTTTAAAGCTTTTCCATGGTAATTTTTTATTGAAGAGTCTCTAGATAATTGATGTCTAGGTTATAAAATCTAGTTGCAATTATCTTGGACCTTGCGCAAGAAGTCCCCGGACGCGGGGACTTCTCTTATTTATTCCGATCTACTTACTAATTACCAAATTTTCAATTAGTATTCTCTAAGACTCTCAAACTAATTTTCTGGCCCCTAGAAATAGCACATTAGGAAAATATTTACATATATTACAGTGTAGTTCCAATTATTTCCTTTAGGAGGTGTCCGGTGATGGCTTTAGAGGGTGTAGGTGGCACTTGCTGCCCGAATTTATGTGGTATAGCTATTGTTACAGTTATAATTTTGCTTCTTATTGCGATGGGAATTTTGTTTTAAAATAAGCGAAGCATAAAACTCGTCATTTGAATTTTAAATCAAAGGAGTGAAAAATAAATGTTCGGACAGGGATATTGTTGCAGACCCGTTGCGCCAATGTTTCCAGTTGCCACAGGCTCAGGTGTCGGCATTGGTGTTGGTATTATCGCTATCGCTATTCTGATTCTTATTGCTCTAGGCGTAATATTCTAATTCAATAAATCGCACTAGATAAAGCGCTTTAAATAATAAACAACAAGCCCTTTGAAAGGGCTTGTTGTTTATTGTGTTAGTGTAAAATTACTTTGGGAAAAAACCAAAAA
>JAAYSI010000111.1 GCA_012524045.1 Peptococcaceae bacterium
AACATCTAATCTATTAACCTTGGCAAAATTGATTAAAATATCAGTGTCGGAAATTGCCCCTATATAGCGCATTTCAATATCCCTCTTCCTGGGGATATTCATATCCAAAATCATCAGGTGTTAACCCGATGAACTCAAAACTGCTTTTCATATTCTCATATGAAATATTCCCTCTCTCGTAATTATTTTTTACATACTCAATATATTCCTTGGAAATATATGTTGCTTTTGACGGAACAATTAACTCTGTACTATAACCCTCCCTCTTGGTTAAAGATTGAAGTTTTTCTTTATTTTCTATAGAACAAATCTGAACAAGTTCCTCATATTTACCTTTAGAACACAGGTCAAGTTGAATAAGTCTTTTTAACATTGCTTTATAACTTACTTTTAAATAATTCTGTATTCTTATTACATGTCGCGGCAAAACGCTGTTTTTGTCTACATTAATGATTTTGTAAAAAATCTCTTTAACATAATCTTCCGGCATTAAAAATTCGGAGGCAAATATATCCGCTGTCTCTTCTTCTTCCTTATATTTTTCTTTGTCTAAAATAACCTTTTCCTTTTTTAAAATATCCGGATTATATACGATATGATACAGTTCATGAGCTCCCGTAAATCTTTCATGACCTAAAGTAAAATTACTGTTTAAAAATACTATGAACCGGTCCTCAAAATAAGTGCTGAACCCAGAAATCTCATTCGTTTCCAAAGGTTTTCTTATTAAGAATGCTGCCTCCGAAAGTATATCAAATATGTCCGAGAGGCCTTTTTTGGCATACTTGCCTCTTACTTCTTCTGCTAATTCCTTTATTCGTAGCCTGGTTAACTCTTCAGGGAGGTTTAAATCAGTCATATTTAATCAGCACTCCTCCCATAGTGGTTTTCTTTTTATAGGTTTAAATTCTCCATTATATATTTTCTTCTGATAAACAAATACCTTTATCATATCCTGGAGTTTTTCAATTTCATTAATTGTGTTTTCAGAAAAATTTCTCTTTCTAAAAAGGGTAACTAAATCTTCATCTTCACTAAAAAGGCTGTTTATATCCAAGCCTAAAATATTACATAAAGCATTTAACTCTATGGCAGAAATACTCCTGTTGCCATTTTCTATTTTGCTAAGTGTTTCTCTACTCATATCGATGCCCTTTTCCATGAGTTTCGCAACTACTTCATTTTGACTAAATGCTTTCTGCTCTCTTGCATTTCTGATTTTTGCACCCAACTCATTAATACTAGGCATTCAACTAAACCTCCTTTTGTAATATTATATTACATTATATTGGCCATAATGTCTATATTTTATTCATTTACGTAATGTTTTATTACGTTAAAAGAAAACCGAACTGTTGATCAGGCCTTAACCCGAACACCGCTCGGCTTTTTAAGCAATCCTTATTGTACCTATTTACCTTATTTAAAGATAAAGGTCCGAGAAGTAGGTTTTCTTTGAAAAGAATTATCGTTACCAGTCTGTATTTTTTTCTGATACTGTTTAGGAGTAAGCCCATATTTTTTTCTGAAATGATTAATAAAGAGAGAGATATTATTGTATCCAAGATCATAGGCAACATCCGTTACGCTGGAATGAACAATTAATTCTTTTGCTTTTACCATACGGAGGTTTGTTAGATATTCCTTCGGGTTAATCCCCATGATCTTTTTAAAATAATGGCTGAAATTCGCTTCCGACATATTTAATTCTGAGGCAACTTCATTTATAGTCAGAGGATACATATATTTACTGTGCATTATTTGAAGGGCTTTATTGATTGGTATATCCGGACCACCGGTCAACAATTGGTAAACCCCTTTAACCCGGAAAAGGTGATAAACAAGTTCCTGAGCATAGATATCGATCAGATATTCTTTTCTTTTACTGGGAGAGTTCAAAACTTTGATAATCCTGTAGAGAACATTTTGGAGCTCTGCACTGCCTTGGGCACACAGAAGTTGGTCTTCGATCAGTGCAAGATAATCAACGTCATACTCTCTGCTAACGTTTTCACTGGTCTTTTTAATCAAGTCGTCATCCAATTCAAAGACTAAGGCCTTAGTAGGGGTATCAATTTTCATGTGGACTTCGGAGTAGGGTGGTAGCAGCAGGAATTCCTTTTGGTCATAAGTAAATGAGTCTTGCTTAATGGTTACTTTTTTCTCACCCTCAAGAATCGTGCACAGCCGTGCGTATTCGTAAGATTTGTAAGTATCCGTATAGTATTGCTCAAAATCATAGCAGAGAATACGTAAAAAATTCGTTTCCAGTCGGTCCATCAACTCACAATCACGGTTAAAATTTGTCAACATTTGCCACACCCCCTGAATTTAATATATCACATAAGTGCTAATAGATTTATAGAAATTTCAAGAATTTCTCAATTTTATCAAATATTTTATATTTTTTTTCAAATAACTGTTAGAAATATTTTCCTTCTTCCTTCATACTGAAAATAAGGGTTAAATTTATTCAAGAAGGGGGATTGTTTATGGAAAAGCTCATTGATAGCTCTTATAAGCTTTTTATTGACGGAAAGTGGGTCGACGGCATAGAAGGCAAAACCTTTAACACCTACAATCCAGCAAATGGCGAACTCCTGGCGACCTGTGTTGATGCAGGAAAGGAAGACGTAGACCTTGCGGTCAAGGCTGCATGGAAAGCTTTCGACAGATGGAAAAACGTCAGTCCTCAGGAGCGGGCAAGCATGTTGCTCAAAATTGCGGACCTGATTGATGAAAATGCTGAAAAACTCGCCATGATTGAAACCTTAGATAACGGAAAGCCTATCCGGGAAACAAGTAGCATTGATGTTCCCTTAAGCTCCGATCATTTCCGCTATTTTGCCTCAGTCATCAGAACTCATGAGGGCGAGGTCACAATGATTGATAATGATACTATAAGCATTGTTCTCCGCGAACCTATTGGCGTTGTTGGTCAAATTATCCCCTGGAACTTTCCACTGCTCATGGCCGCTTGGAAGATAGCCCCAGCCCTGGCCGCAGGTTGCTGTGTAGTCTTAAAACCCTCGTCCGAAACCTCGTTAAGCGCCCTCGAGTTAGTGAAGCTGATGAGCGAAGTTCTGCCTCCAGGTGTCGTAAATCTTATCACAGGAAAAGGCTCGGGTGCCGGTAATTATATGTTGGAACACGATGGCTTTAGGAAACTCGCTTTTACGGGATCGACAGAAATCGGATATACGATAGCTGAGGCTGCAGCGAAGAAGTTAATTCCTGCAACCCTGGAACTCGGCGGCAAATCAGCGAACATTTACTTCCCTGATGCTCCTTGGGACAAAGCTCTAGAAGGTTTGCAAGTAGGCATTCTCTTCAATCAAGGACAAGTATGTTGTGCCGGTTCGAGGGTCTTTGTTCATGAAGATATTTATGATCGCTTCCTTGAAGAGGCTATTAAAGCTTTTGAAAGTATTAAAGTTGGGCTACCTTGGGAAGAAGACACCATCATGGGAACCCAAATTAATAGTTCACAGCTTAACAAGATCCTGAATTACGTTGAAATTGGCAAACAGGAAGGAGCCCGTGTAGCAACCGGCGGTTATCAAATTAAGGACAATGGACTGGAGAAAGGAAACTTCATGAAACCAACTATTTTGGTTGATGTGAAGAACTCCATGCGAGTGGCTCAGGAAGAAATATTTGGACCAGTTGCCTGTTTCATTAAATTCAAGGATGAGGAAGAAGTTATCCAGATGGCCAATGACAGCGAATACGGTCTTGGCGGTGCCGTTTGGACCAAAGATATCAACCGAGCCTTCCGTGTAGCAAGAGCAATTGAAACCGGAAGAATGTGGGTAAATAACTATAATAATCTGCCGGCTCATACACCTTTTGGTGGCTATAAAAAATCCGGTATCGGTCGAGAAACTCACAAAGTCATAATTGAACATTACACCCAAATGAAAAACATTTACATCAGCCTTACGGAACAGAAATTTGGGTTGTATTAATCACCGCAATTCAGCTGCACATATTCATATATCTCATTAAGTAAAGATTCTTTGAAATAAGCTTAAGATTTTAAACTAAATGGAAATAAAATTTACAAAGGGTAGGGTAAGGATTTTCATTTCTATAATCCGTCTCTACCCTTTATTTTCAAGGGTTTGGGGGTGTTTAAGTTCTATTTTTATATCTGTCCCTCGACCGATTCGGAGCCAGCTTTTTTACTAGCTTATAAGCAACAACTATAAGTAGGTCAGCATCATCCTGATCAGCAATAAAACTTTTTCCAATTGGGGAGAGTGCTTGAATATAAGGTATTTGCCACAGCCTTTCTTGACCGCCAAATTCATCATTCACACATAGTAAACAATCTTACCAATACTAAAACCAAAACACATTTTAACATGCTCTAGCCATACCATTAGTAGCTCGTATAATATTATTTAGTGCTTCTAGTTCTCATTAACCTTAACAACTTCCCACCCAAATTCCTGCAATTCTTTTAAGTGTGTACCGATATTATCTTCGTGTGCTGCAACACATAATAGATGAGTTGGACGAGACATAGCTACATGTGCCATTTTAAGGTTATATTTAATTATTTGAGAACTTGGCTCTGAATAATTACCCTTTAGGTATTCGATAATCCTTAATACATCGTATTGATAGTAAAATGTTTCTAGATAAAGTGTAGCAGTGTGTGTTTCTCCTTTAACACTGTGAATAGTAGAAATATGAATATCAATTTCAGTACCGTTACAACAATGTTTATAAATGTTTGGCATTATTATCGTTCTAGATTGACCATCGGATTCATCTATGTTAGCATCAAGAAATTGTTGTAAATCACCTGAGATTTCAATATCTAATGAGGCACACAATTCATGAATAATGAACTCTTTGACTTCTTGGGTAACACTTAAGCCTTTATGAATATCTAAACACCATTTAGTTAGCTTTAACTTCAAACTCTTAAATACTTCGTTATAATTATCTTCTAAAAATCGAAGTAAAGTAAGCTCATTAAAAAATCTATTATCTAAATTTTTCTTTCCAACACTGCTTTATATATATTTCTTTTGGATAGGTTACACTTAAATGGACAGTTTTCTTAAGGTCTAGTAAACTAAAACTAATTATGAAAGTTGAGGAAATTACTATGGCCAAAAGAAATCGCAGATCGTTTACAGATGAATTTAAAAATCAAATGGTTCAACTGTATTTGAATGGTAAACCAAGAGCTGAGATTATCCGAGAATATGATTTGAGTGCCTCAGCCTTTGATAAATGGGTAAAACAAAGTCAATCTACTGGCTCGTTTAGTGAAAGTGATAATCGTAGTGATGAAGAAAACGAGCTTATTAAGCTTCGCAAAGAAAATAAACAACTTAAAATGGAAAACGACATTTTAAAGCAAGCAGCGCTGATCTTAGGA
>JAAYSI010000112.1 GCA_012524045.1 Peptococcaceae bacterium
ATACTAAATATTACCTTGTTTCACTACATACCTATAATCGTTAAAATTATTTACTTTATTTTGAAAAACTTCTTTAAATCAATAGCATTATCTTTAAAATAAATAGCATATCTTTGAAACAGTATCAATTTTTTGTAACTGTTACATATTCTAAAATAACATGTTAAATATTTCACTACCTTTTAACTCGGGAAAAGGCCAGGACACGGACTACTCCTTTAGCAAAACCTAGTTGAAGAATCTAGTTTTACTTAGGTTGAGTGAAAATATTTGAAGGAGGAACGTTATGATCTTGGAAGCGACTTGTACCGACCCTCAAAAAAACACTCTTGCTTCTCATAATTATTTAAGTTGGACGCAAGAACGCTGGGAGGGAATCCTAGAATTTAAAAGGAGGTTCTTGCAAAACCCTCGCGAAGATCCTAGGCAATGTCCTTATCTTAGCCAAGAAGTAGCTAACTCCTGGATTAGGTGTCAAGAACTTGGAATAGACCCGAAGGGTTCTATTATGCACAGACAGTTGACCCATGACCAATACCAGAAAATATTAGATGAAAACCAACTTTTAATTAACATCACCCGGCCTTTGATAAATACCTTTAAAAATATGGCCCTTCTGACTTCGGGCTATATAGTGTATTTGTGCGATATTAACGGGGTATTTCTTTTACAAGCAGGAGAAATGGTCCGAGTTAAGCATGAAGGTGTGGTCTGGAGTGAAAATACTATTGGGACCTGCGCTCATTCCTTGTGCCTGCAGCTTAAACAGCCTGTCCATTTAATGGGTCCGGAACATTACTCTTTACATTTAAATAATATTATGGCTGCAGCTGTTCCTATAACCAACGAGAACGGGGAAATAATCGCTACTTTAATTCTAGGTCAGCCGTTAAAGCAAAACCCGTGGGGAGATTATTTCGCAAATATGCGCTCGCATACCCTGGGCTTGATTACCGCTTTGGCCAGTGCTGTTGAAGCCCAAATAAAACAGCATAAGACGAATGAAAAGCTCCGCGAAAGCAATATAAATTTGCAGATTTTAAACCACGATTTACAGACCGCACGGGGGACTTTGGAAACAACCCTGTCGTTAATCGATGAGGGCATTATTACCATCGATGCCAATGGGAATATCATTAATCTAAATCAGGAAGGAGCCCGAATTCTGGGGCTGCAATCTTTGGAGAAAGCACCAAATATCAGCAATTATCTGACTAAGCAATCCCGAGTAATGAGCCTTGTTCAGAAGGGCTATAATGGGGATGTTGAAGAAACCATTATTTCCGGCACAGACGAACAGCCCTATTTTATTAATATTCGTCCGGTAATCGATAAAATCACAAATGAAAATGAAGGAGCGGTTTTGAAGCTGACCCACATTGATAAACTCAACGCTTTAGTAGCCAGTAGGACAGGAGCAGTCGCTAGTTATCGCTTTGAAGACATTATCGGGGTGAGCAAGGAATTCCAAAAGAATATTTCGTTAGCGAAGCGCTTCGCCCATTCTAAAGAGAACATCCTGATTATTGGAGAAAGTGGTACCGGTAAAGAGCTCTTCGCTCAAGCAATTCATAATGAATACCGACCGCAAGGCCCATTTATGGCCGTAAATTGTGCCGCTATGCCCCGAGAATTGATTGAGAGCGAATTGTTCGGTTATGAAGGAGGAAGTTTTACCGGTGCCGAGCGGAAAGGCCGTCCGGGTAAAATCGAAATGGCCAACGGCGGAACCTTATTCCTGGATGAAGTTGGGGATATGCCTTTAGAGCTCCAAGCTGTGCTGCTAAGGACTTTAGAAGATAAGCAGGTTATGCGGATAGGTGGCAGAAGCTATAAAAAAGTAGATTTCCGGCTATTGGCTGCGACCAATAAAGACCTTTATAAAATGGTTCAGGAAAACCAGTTTAGGGAAGACTTGTATTTCCGCTTATCTGTATTAAATATTACCTTACCTCCGCTCAGAGAAAGGCGTGAAGATATTGAACTGTTTAGCAAATACTTTGTCGAAACCTACTGCCAAAAACTTGGCTGGAATACTTATAAAATTGCCCCGGAAGCTCAGAAGCTAATCAATGAATACGATTGGCCGGGTAATGTCCGGCAACTGCAAAATGCGATGATTTATGCCGTTAATTCGGCTCAGGATGAACTGATTAAAGTGGAGAATTTGCCTAATTATATCCTTGTAGATTCTAATTTTAAAAAAATTAACGCTAAAAACAGCGATAGTCTAAGTGATACGCTCAAACTCGAAGAATTGGAGAAGAAAGCTATTGTGGCAGCACTAGCTCAAGCAAATAACGATATGTTTGACGCTTCGCTACTTTTAGGGATTAGCAGGTCGACCTTATACCGAAAAATTAAAGCATATGGAATTAGTCAATAGTGAAAAATAGCGATATTTATTTTGATAATAAATATCAGTTGCTAGAATGAGATTTTAGTACCAAGGTCACTTTTTTGAGAGTTTCTGCCTTTTTCAGCTGTTTTTTCCTTCCGTAAACCGTCTTTTATAATGAGAATAAATAAGTATATAATCTTTGTCCAAACTGCTTAAAAGCTGATAAATAAGCAGTTTTATTTTTTTAAAAATCCTAGGCACGGTTGTTGCAAATATCATAGGCGAAACAAATAATTTTTTAGATTTAAGTATGCGCCTGTAATAAAGGAGGTGCGGAAGCTTTAAGTCTTACCTAGTGAAAAAGTTTACAAAATTTCCTGCAGGAAATAAATTTTAGGAAAAGGAGAGGTAGTTATGGAAAAAGAATGGAAAAAGCAAAACCCAGACGGCTCCTATACCGTGAGGACTTGTGGTTGGTCACCACCAGGAGATCACCCGGTTGGTTGCGGTATGAAATTAACAATTAAGGATGGCAGGCTGATTAAAGTGGAAGGGGATCCGGAGCACCCAATTACCCAGGGAAGATTGTGCATAAGATGTTTGACCCTTCCCGAATATGTACATCATCCTCAACGCATAATTTATCCGATGAAAAGAGTCGGTAAAAGAGGCGAGGATAAGTGGCAACGTATTTCCTGGGACGAGGCTATGGACACCATCGTCGAAAAAATTAATTACTATAAAGAAAACCACGGTTCCGAATCAATCATTGTTTTCGGTGGTACAGGTCGAGAAGCTTGTCTGTACTATTATCCTCTCGGCTTTGCTTCGATTGGTACTCCGAACGTTTGCTATCCGCAGAGTGGTTGGTCCTGCTACGGACCCAGATGTGCAATCACTGACTATATCCTAGGTGCCGGCTATCCGGAAATTGATTTTGCCGGACACTTCCCAGATCGCTATGAGCATTCGGAGTGGAAAGTACCCGAGTATATCATGCTGTGGGGTAAAGAACCGTTAAAGTCCAATCCGGACGGCTTCTTCGGTCATTCCATCATTGATATGATGAAACGCGGGTCCAAGATTATTATGGTTGACCCGAGAATTAACTGGCTCTGTACCAGAGCTGAGCATGTGCTCCAACTTCGCCCGGGTTCGGATACGGCATTGGCCATGGGCTTACTGCACGTGATTATCAACGAAGAGCTTTATGATAAAGAATTTGTTGAAAACTGGTGCTATGGCTTTGAAGAATTTAAAGAGCGTGTCCAAGAATATCCGCCGGAAAAAGTCGCTGAAATTACTTGGGTACCGAAAGAAAAAATTATTGAAGTAGCCAGGGTTTTTGCCAAAGCCAAACCGGCAAGTTTAGGTTGGGGATTGGCTGTTGACCAGAATCCTAACGGTGTCCACCTTGGTCATGCTTTACTTGCTTTGGTAGCCTTAACCGGTAATATTGACGTACCCGGTGGCATCACAATTGGTCCACCCGCAGCTCTAATGGGCAAATGGCGGATGGAGACCCGGACGAATTTACCGGAAGAACTGTGGGAGAAGAGAATCGGTGCTAAGCAATGGCCTGCTGTAAGTACTGCTTTGGCCACTACCCATCCCGACGAAACATTAGACACTTTGGAAACCGGCAAACCCTATAAACTCAGAATGGGTTGGTTCAATAGTAGTAACTTCATTTCGCCTACCAACTCCGCTCAGCCTGACAGATGGTATAGAGCACTGCAATCCTTGGAGTTTTGCGTAGTTCAAGACCTGTTTATGACTCCGACGGCTATGGCCTTTGCTGACATCTTCCTGCCGCTGCCGACCTTCGCTGAGCACGACGGTGTGGTCCTAACTCACTACGGCCGTAATGCTATCTTTGCCGGAGCTATGAATAAGGCCTTGGAGGTTGGTGAGTGCAAGTCGGATATCGAAGTTTGTATCGAACTCGGCAAGAGGCTCTATCCGGAAATCTGGCCTTGGAATTCGGCAGCTGAGTTCTTCAGCGACCAGTTGAAACCGGAGTTAGGATTTGACTTTGATGAATTGCGCGAAAAAGGACTCTATCAACCCGGCTACACCTATAAGAAATATGAAAATGGTTTGCTGAGATTTGACGGAGAGCCAGGATTTAATACGGTAACAGGAAAAGTGGAGCTGTACTCAACGCTGTTTGAAGCTTGGGGCGACGATCCGCTTCCTTATCACGAGGAGCCTCCTTATAGCCCATACAGCACACCGGATCTGGCGAAAGAATATCCGTTGGTCTTGACCACAGGAGCCAGATATTACACTTCCTTCCATTCGGAGCATAGACAAGTACCGACCTTACGGGCTATTACTCCGGATCCGCTTGTGGAAATCAATCCGGATACTGCTGAAGAGTTGGGTATTAAAGAGGGCGACTGGGTCATCATTGAAAATATGTTCGGCAAAGCAAGATTTAAAGCCCAGGTAACCCCGACAATCAATCCTAAAGTGGTCCATGCGGCCCACGGCTGGTGGTTCCCAGAAAAAGACGCCGAAGAACCAAACTTATTTGGAGTATGGGAATCGAACATCAACACTTTGATGCCTCATAAACACATCGGTAAACTTGGTTTCGGTGACACCTTCAAGAGCATCATTTGCAGAGTCCGCAAGGCTGAAGACTAAAGCAAACAACAAAAAAGAATGGAGGGGAAAGGAATGGCCAAAAAGGGTTACGGTTTATTAATAGACTATGAATACTGCACAGGCTGCTATAGCTGCGAAGTTGCATGTAAAAATGAACTTAAGCTTCCTCACGGAAAATGGGGCATCAAACTCCTCGAAGAGCGTCCGTGGAAAATAAACGATGAAAAATGGGAGTGGAACTATATCCCGGTTCCGACTGCTCTTTGTAATCTGTGCGAAGACAGAGTAGCGGAAGGTAAACAACCGGCTTGTGTTCTTCACTGTTTAGGCCAGGCTATGGAATATGGCCCGGTAGAGGAATTAGCTAAGAAAATGGCCGAAAAAGGTACTAAAGTTGCTATGTTTGTGCCTTAAAAAATTCCGTGTTATGGTTCCTTCCTATTATTAGGAAGGAGCCTTATACCACTTAGATAAAGGTCTTTTGGAGGAGGGTCGGTATGACAAAAGAAGAATTTCTAAAGCTCAATGATGATGAGAAATTAAAATTCTTAAATTCCGAGGTAGAAGCTGGCAAAGACTTCAATAAGATTTGTGCCGAATTAGGGATGAGCAGAATGGAATTCAGCAAAATCGGTATTTACTTCGTAGGAAATAAATTCTTAGGCAAACCGATGAAAGGCTATCAGACCACTCAAAGAAGCGGTAATGAAAAAACGGTATAGGACAAACTGGAGGTGACAAAATGTGCTTTAGACCAGGAACTGCAGCAAAACCCATAGAATGCCCGAACTGCAACAAAAAGATTCCGGTCATCGGTGGAGTAAAACAAAAAAAATGTCCTCATTGTGGAACGGATCTAACAGCTGTGTCAGCAGAAGATGAGAAAAAATAATAAATTCCCCTATAAAAATATGGGATAGCCTTTTAGTAACAAACCTTTTACAAATCTCTTTTAAATGAAGCAGATCCACCTAAAAGTGTAAAGGCAGCCCATAGCGCAGGCTGCCTTTACGAA
>JAAYSI010000319.1 GCA_012524045.1 Peptococcaceae bacterium
ATACCTGAAGATTTGCCTGGATTGGTTTTTGCAGAAAAATACAGTGGAATTGAAAACGAACAGGCAAAAAGACTATACATGTCCACACATGCAAATATTTTAACAGGAAACTTTATTGAACAGCAAAGTGACATAAAAATTGAAAGCCCTGGTTTAGAAATTGAACTTATAAGGACATACAACTCCAACAAAGGACATGAAAGAACAATGTTGGGTTATGGATGGATGTTGAATTATGAAACTTCATTGAAGGATGTGGAAGACACTTCTGGAATTGTAACTGCATCTGCCTTAAATGTAAGGGAATATCCATACGGCAGGATATTGACTGTTGTAACTAGAGATTCAAAACTTATATATATACAAAAAAATGTTCAAAACAGTGGTTGGCATTATGTAAGGACAACAGACGGAACAGAAGGCTTTGTATATGGGGGGTATGTAAGAGATATCAAAGGAATTGAAGTTACATATGGAACAGGCTCAAGGGTTGTGTTTGAGGAATGTGAGGACAATCCCGGAACTTACAAAACCCCTTACGGAACATATGATAAGCTGGAAATGTTGGCACCGGGGGTTTTCACCCTTACAACCAAGGACCAGGAGGTATACGAATATCGCTCAGGAAGGCTTACATCAGTTACAGACAAGCATGGAAACAAAATTAAAATTTCATACGTTTCCGACCAGGATAAAAGGATAAGTAAAATAGAAGAAGTTGTAAATAGAAACGACGGAATTGAATTTATAGAAAGAAGCCTTATATTTAGCTATGAAAAACATGGGGATGAATATTATTTAAAAAGCGTCACTGACAACACCGGAAGAACGGTGGAATATGACTATGCTGAAGATGGTGAAGTAAAAGGAAACCTGACATCTGTTACAAATTTAAATGGAAAAACAATAAGCTACACTTACTACAATGAATATGAAAACGGAAAGTTAAAGAAAAGCAGGTTAAAACAAATATTCAATGCAGACAACAATCAGGTAATTAAGAATGAATATGATCCATTGGGAAGGCTTACAAAACAGTATGATGCCTATAACAATCCTAAATATCATATATATATTGATGTGGCTGCTGATGAAAGTGGAGACCAGACTACTGATTTAGCTGAATTTTCCAGAATCTTTTATGATGAAAACGGAAACATGACAAAAGTTGTATTTAATACCCTGGATCAAAAGCCAATTGAAGTTGTTGAAGCGGACGGAAGGGTTAAAAAACATGAATACTATGTGGAATACAATGGGTGGCACAATATAACAAACCTTAATGAGCGGGATGAGTTTTATAAAAACAATTATTACAAAATGATAGAAGAAAACAGAAATACAAGAGAGGATATAACAGACACAAATGGAAACACAACAAAATACTATAGAGATAAAAACAATAACACCACATTAATAGGAAATCCTGATGGAAGTGAAAAGGAATACCAATATGATTCAAAAAACAACATAGTAAAAACAAAGGATGAAAGCGGCAAACTTACATATTTCTTTTATGATAATAAAGGAGCAAAACTTTTGAAAAAAGTTCAGCCACTATATAATGGAGAAACCTATAGTGAGAATGCAAATCAGAACAGGTTTGCTATAACCACATATGAATATTATCCTGATTCTGAATATAAAATTAAGGGGCTTTTAAAAAGCATAACTGACGCAGAAGGCAATAAAACTGAATATAGTTATAACCGTAGCACAGGGAATATCCTTATTGAAAGAGACTTTGAGGGAAACGCAACCGAATACCGTTATGATGAAAACGGAAGAGTGGAAATGATAATAAGCCCAAACAGAAGAATGAGCACCATGTACCAATATGACAATATGGGCAATATTTTAAAAATTATTAAAGGTGATGGGGACGGTATGTTCTTCCCTGTGAACAAAACCAGTGTAACAAGGATAGTTTATGATAATAACGGCAATAAAAAGATAGAAGTATCCCCTAACTTATACAATCCTGAACTGGAAGTAGATGGCGAATATACCGGTAACCATGGCTATAGGTATACATATGACAATAATGGAAGACTTATAACCGAAACTGACCCTGAAGGAAATACTACAAAATATGAATATGATGCAGTTGGAAACCTTATTGAAGAAATAAGAGAAAATGGCTCAGCATACATTTATGAGTATGATGTGCTAAACCGAATTACAAGAAAATCCTTTAGGGAGTCTTCAGAAGCAGAATCAGAGCTTTTGGAAGAGTACTTTTATACCATACTTGACGATGGAAAAACCCGAATAACCCACAGAAGGTATTTTAGTGACACAAACTATGCAACAACAGTGGAGGAGTATGATTATGCCGGCAGGCTTGTTTTGAGGGAAAATCCTGATTCAAGTGTGGAGAAAATAGAATACAATGAAAACGGTACCATAAAGGAAAAGACAACAGCCAATGGAACAACATATTATGAATATGACGGGATGAATAGGCAAACGTCGGCTTTGATTCCTTTTGAGCATGTTAACGGTAAAACTCTTTATGCATATACTTTCACATCTTATGACAAAACAGGCCGTGTCATAAAAGAAGGTATGGGATTAAAGGCTGCAGAAAAAGAGAACTATCCGTTTATTTTAACAGCGCCAGATTATGAATTTGTATCAACGAATTATGAATATTACGGCAATGGAAAATTAAAGCTTGTAGAACATAGCAGTGGTCAAAAAACATATTATGAATATGACATGAATGGAAATTTAGAGTTTGAAGAAGTATACATTGATGAAAACAACACAATAAAAACGGAGTACATAAACAATTATTTAGGAAAGCCTGATGAGGAGCTTAAGTATATAAGAAGAGGGGATATTTACGGAAATTCCTTTGATGATAATAAAGAAATTAGGTTAGTAACACAGTATGAATATGACAAAAACGGAAATGCTACAGCTATTACAACACCTGACGGAGCAACCGCTTTATTTACATATGACAGTATGGATAGGATGGTAAGGACAAGAGAACCTGTAAGAGCAGATGACAATGGGAACATATATTATGCTGAAAAGACAACTGTTTACAATTGGGAAGGCAATCCCTGGGTTGTGAAGGACTATAATGACAATTTTACAGAGTATACTTACAATAAAAGAGGAGATTTGGAGTTAATAAAAACTTACGTTAGAACAGACTGGGAGGCTGCTCACAATTACACAGCTTTTGGATATGACAGGGCAAGAAGGCTTGTTACGGAGGTTTCACCAAAGGATTATATTGAAGGAGTAGCTCTAAACAGTTTAAACAGAGTTGAGTATAAATATGACGGAATGGACAGGCTTTTGCAAAAATCATATGTTGGCGAAGTGACTGAGTATGATGCTTCTATAAACGACTTTACAACAGTTGAAAAAACCGTACTTATCAATAAATATGAGTATGACGAAAAGGGTAACTTAAAAAGAGAAACAGATGCTGTAGGTTATGAAAAGGACGATTGGACAGAGTATGAATACAACTTGCAGGGCATGAGAACCAGTGTCCTTGACCCTGAAGCAAAAGCCAAGGGACTTTCTTACAGCGAAAGGTATGTATATGATGCACTTGGAAGAGTAATAGAAAAGTACACAGTTAAGGGTGGAACCCAGACACAGCCCCAGTATGAGGTAGTGACAAAATACCTGTATGATGATGCAGGCAACATACTAAGCATAAAAGTTAATAAAGCAGGAGAACCTGAAAAGACAATTCAGGAAAATACTTATGACTATTTAGGCAATCTTCTTACTCAAAAAGACGGAAACAATAATGTAACAACTTATGAATACAATGCATTTAACAATTTGAGAAAGGCAATTTACCCAGGAGACGAAACAATAGACTCTAGTATTGTCACTTACCAATATGATATAATGGGCAATTTGGCAAAATCAGAAAACTCCATGGGAAGGGTGGACCTGTATACATATAATTACCGTGATCAGGAGACAAGTCACACTGTACAGGAAATTGACGGAAGTGATGCCATAACAACTTATTCAGGATATGATAAAAACGGAAATCTCATAAGTGAAACAGACGGCAGAGGAAATACCGTTACATATGAGTATGATCAGTTAAACAGGATTGTAAGAGAGAAAAGTGAA
>JAAYSI010000335.1 GCA_012524045.1 Peptococcaceae bacterium
AAAAGAAAAATACGAAGGTGCTTTTGCAAACTTATTTTGGTGATATAAGAGATTGTTATAATAAAGTTGTTACTATGCCGTTTGACGGAATCGGTCTTGATTTTGTCGAAGGAAAAAAGACATTGGAACTTGTGAAGAGTTTCGGATTTTCGGAGAATAAAACGCTTTTTGCAGGCGTTGTCAATGGAAAGAACATTTGGAGAAACAACTATTCTAATACTGTGAATTTGATCAGAGAATTGGGTGAATACTGCAATGAGATTGTATTAAGTACATCTTGTTCTCTTATTCATGTCCCATATACTCTAAAAAATGAGAGCAGCCTTTTTCAGGAGTATAAAAAACATCTTGCTTTTGCTGAGGAAAAGTTAACGGAATTGTCAGAACTGAAAAAAATACTATCATGCAGCGATCCTGCTTCAACGGAGGAATATGTTGATAATCAAAAGCTTTTTAATTTACCAAGGAATTGTGAAAATACAGCTGTTCAGTCAGCTGTTTCCGGGCTATCAAAAGATGATTTTATCCGGTATCCTGATTCTGGAGAACGCGAAAAAATCCAAAAAGCAGTATTCAATTTACCACTACTTCCCACAACTACAATTGGTTCGCTTCCACAGACAGCAGAAGTGAAAGAGAACCGTTCCAATTATAAAAAAGGGAAGATTACATTTGAACAATATGTAACGTTTATCAAAGGAAAAATTGCTGAATGGATTGCCTTGCAAGAAAAAATAGGTCTTGACGTGCTGGTTCATGGGGAATTTGAACGAAACGACATGGTTGAGTATTTTGGTGAAAACCTTGATGGGTTTTTGATCACGGAAAAGGGGTGGGTACAGTCTTATGGTACAAGATGTGTGAAACCTCCCATAATATGGGGCGATATTTCCCGCTCAAAACCAATAACTGTTGATTATTCTTTGTATGCACAGTCACTTACATCAAAATGCGTAAAAGGGATGCTAACCGGTCCGGTAACAATTTTAAACTGGTCCTTTCCCCGGGAAGACATTTCATTGAAGGATTGTGCATTCCAGATTGCTCTTGCTATTAAGGATGAAGTTCTTGAGCTTGAAGCAAACGGGATAAAAATTATTCAAATTGACGAAGCTGCTCTTAGGGAAAAACTGCCTCTGAGAAAAAGCGATTGGCACAGCGAATATCTTGATTGGGCAATCCCTGCTTTCAGGCTTGTTCATAGCGGCGTAAAACCTGAAACACAAATACACACTCATATGTGTTACAGTGAATTCGCGGATATTATAAAGGATATCGAGAATATGGACGCAGATGTAATTACTTTTGAAGCAGCACGTTCAGATTTGAGTATCGTTGACACACTAAGTGAATGTGGATTTAAGACGCAAGTAGGACCTGGTGTTTATGATATCCATTCACCAAGAATTCCTGGCATTCAGGAAATTAAGAAAGCACTGATTAAAATGCTTGAAAAAATACCTAAGGAGAAGCTGTGGGTTAATCCTGACTGCGGGCTTAAAACAAGGGGAAAAACAGAAACTGTTGCCAGTCTTGAAAATTTGGTTATTGCAGCAAAAGAAATTAGAAGGAGTTTGTCAGTATGAAAATATGTGAATTATTTCAAATGAAAAAGGTTTTTTCATTTGAAGTATTTCCTCCTAGAAGAATAGACTCTGTCAGTATAATTTATGATACGATTGAAAAGTTGAAAGGCCTTAACCCAGATTTTATTAGCGTGACATATAGTGCAGGAGGAAGCGAGAGCAACACCGATACATTTAAAATAGCCTCTGCCATTAAAAATAATTATGGTATCGAAAGTGTTGCCCATCTTCCTTCCATAAACCATACAAAAGGTGAAGTGCTAAAAATGCTGGAAGACTTAAGAACTGCTGGAATTGAAAATATTCTCGCACTGAGAGGGGATGTTAATCCTAGTTTTAGTCCGAAGAATGATTTTAAATTTGCTAGCGACTTGATTTCATTTATAAAAGAACATGGAGATTTTAATATAATAG
>JAAYSI010000113.1 GCA_012524045.1 Peptococcaceae bacterium
CACCCCATACGTTCGGCATAGCTTTCTAAAAAGTAATTAGCTAAATGCATAATATCGCTTCGCCTTTCCCTTAACGGCGGTATCTCAATTGATAATACCGATAAGCGGAAATATAGATCTTCCCGAAATAGCTTTTCGGCAATTAATTTTCGTAAGTCCTGGTTGGTAGCCGCAATTAAGCGGAAATCTACCTTTTTATATCTTCTGCCGCCTAAGCGTAAAACTTGTTTATCTTGTAAAACTCTTAAAATTACTGATTGGAGTTCGTAAGGCATATCTCCTATCTCGTCCAAAAATAAAGTGCCTCCGTTAGCAAGTTCGATCTTACCGGGACGGCCACTTTTATCAGCACCGGTAAAAGTTCCGCTTTCATAGCCGAATAACTCACTTTCAATAAGATTACGCGGCATAGCTGCACAGTTAAGGGCAATAAATGGACTATTAGGTCGGGAATAATTATGTATAGCCTGAACAAAAACTTCTTTCCCGGTTCCACTTTCTCCTAAGAGCAAGATATTTTCTTCTGTAGCGGCAAAGCGTTTTGCCAAATTTTTAGTCCTTTTTATTACTTCGCTTTTACCGATAATGTCGCTAAAGGTATATTTAGCACTGGCTCCACTACGCTTGGTAATCAAAGAATTAATTTTATCCGGGCGATGAAATCTTAGCACCGCAACATCAGGAGTACGGGTATTTTGTTTGTTGACTGGCCTTATGCTTATAAGATAAGGGGTTTCTAAGGAAGTATAGCCAAATTGTTCAAAATGAGCTAAAATTGCTCCCGCGGCAGGGGTGGTAAGAGTCTGCATGTATTGCAGTAACATAATACACAATACGGAAACTTTAACCAGTGGGCCATAACGCGGTTTCGTAATTGTAGGCTGTGTCATAAACCTTTTTCCTCCTTGACTTTTTTAACTGGATGATGACTAAAATATTAAGGGCTTCTGTTGCAGCTCTTTGTCCTGTAAAATCACCTCCTTGATTGTCAATAATTAAGTTGTAGTTGAATTTTTAAGAAACTTGTTACATCTACCGCATACACCATAAAGTGCATATACCATGCCATAAATTCTTCTAATTACGAAGAATTAAAAAAAGCCTTAAAATAAGGCTTTTCCGACAATTCATCCATTTGGACACAAAAAAAATATTTCACAAAGCTGTTAAAATTTTTAACAGACCTGTTACACTTCCTTTCCAGTGTGTTTTTAAACTAATAAAATAAGTTTAATAATAAATATGACCGACAGTTTAAAAATCAAGAGAAAGATAATGAGCATAATCATAAGAAATTATTTCTCTATTAGCTTTTTCTTTCCAGCCTTTTTCTTCATGCGACATCTTTGAAATCTCGCTACAATTTTTGTTCTTAAAAGAATCGATAATAAAATTAATAACCTCGAGTTCCTCCTCAGTGAATATCGATAAATCAAAATTATACTTACTTTTTATGATTGTCTCCGTTCTGTTACATTCCTCAAATTCTTCAATATAAAACTTATCATTAAAAATATTAATTAAGTGATTGTAATAAAAATCCTCAATAATTGGACCATAGTTATACCTTTGATAAGTTAAACCAGTAATAGATCGAGCATATTTCTTAAAGTTCAAGAAATCAATATACCAAAGATATTTATTCAAACTTGTTTTATATAGAATAACTTTTGAAGCAAGATAACTTACCAAGTTTTCAAACATTTCAGCATCAAATTTTTTAAAACCATTTTCAATACTTTCTTTATGAGATAATAACTGGATTAAAGCGTTTTTTAATATATCAGCTTCCTGTTTCTCAATTTTTTTTGCAACTTTATCAAATGTTTTTTGCGTAATTCTTCCTTGATTATATGCTTCTTCGACTTTTTGTTTAAAAAACAACTCATCTTTTATAGTCTGTTTTAATATATCAGCATGACTTTGACTTGGGATTGCTCCATTCTCATAACGATTAATTGTCATTTTCCCCCAATTAAAGATGGCTACTAGCTCTCGCTGGGAAATATTATATTTTTTTCTGAAACTGATAATTTCCTCTGGAGAAATTATTCCGGTTAATTTTCTATACCTATCGTAAAGTCTGTTGAAGTTATCTTCTTCAATTTCTTCAATAAAAATCTCTTCTTGGCATTCATTGCACACCGCAACATTTTCCTCAATATTTACTTTTAATCCTTTAAAACTTTCAATAAGTTTTGTTTTAATGGCATAGTTGCTTTCTTTTTTACATATGGGACAATATGCCTTCATAAATATTTATACCCTCTCTTCGCTTTAAAATTTAAATTTAAAATTTTATATTTTTATCCTACCTTAAACTTCTTTTTTCCCTTCTATACAGCTTTTGTATTTATATCTGAAAAAAGATAAAGGGTTTAAAAATGTGCTCCTATAATGGTTCATCTTTATGAACTGAAATACAAACTACCTCAGGATCGTTATACCTAATCTTTATATATATCATCTCTTTATCAAATATATATTTAAAACCCAGATTTGTCCTTCAAAATCATCTCGGTCTTCTTCAGGGCCTTTTACGTAATTATTTCTAAACGAGAGATCAAAAATAAATTCTTTTATATCTTCTATCTTTAAGAAGTGTTCTCTCATGAATTCAACGTTTTTTCTTCTATTTACTATTGTAAAATAACCTTGGGACACCCTTTTCTTTATTTCTACTAGTATAGTGTTGACGAACTGCTCTTTTATCATCGTCTACTCCCACACATTATTGCCATCTTTTAATGACATTATACTATATTTAATAATAAAGCGCCATCAAATGATGGCATTTTTTAATAGCATCTTAAGCAGCCCTTCTATTGCTAAAAAACACAAAACGCACCCGCTGCTTACTTTTCAGCGGGTGCATTTTTCTATAGTTAATTATTTATGGAAAGGATACCCAAAACTAGGAACTCTGCTGTGGTTTCCCTGGGGGTGGCGGAAACGGAGGAGGGAGTTTGTGATTACACAACGGACAAAATCTGGCATCAGCAGGGGGCTCATGAC
>JAAYSI010000336.1 GCA_012524045.1 Peptococcaceae bacterium
CACCCCTGACGGATTTCCTGACGAATTGCACGATTTTTGGGATGAATTGCATTTTTAATTCTATTTCTTTGCTTTTATGTATGATTTTACCTAGCTATATCAATTACATTTGTTTCTTGAGTAAATATATCTGTATAAGATATTTCCGTATCACTTATCCATTTATAATCGCCGGCCGGAGCAATAATTTTAAAATCCGGCTGACTATAGTCCATTTTCCTTATTATAAAATAGTAATCAGAACTATTTACCCATTCATAAATTGCTTTATATGAACCTCCTAAAGAAAGTTTTCCTTCTTCTTCAAATCTTTTTTCATAATACTTAATGGTTTGAAGAGTACTATTCATCTCAGATACATTTTTATCCTCATTCACGTATGAAATTTGAAATGAAGCATTTGGATCTTTATATTCAAAAAGCCTTCCTCTAAAATTAGCATAAACAGTTACTTTTCTATCATCAAAAAAATCTATAATTTCAATACCTAAAGGAGACTTTGCAATAACTCCTCCTCCATGTAAAAAATTATTGCTAAACCCATCAAAATTACTATGTTCCCCGCTTCTTAATCCATACTTTTGCAGTTTAGGAAGAACTTCTGTCAATATATCTTTTTCATATTTAGAATATTCTTTAAATTTAAAAGGCCTGATAATTATAAAACCATTTTCATCAAATCCAATATATAATTCTTTAGTTATATAATAGTATGAAGTATCAATGTTATAAGCCGGTTCTCCTAATATTTTTATGACATCATTAATGCTTGAATTTGCATTTAAATTTTCAATAACATTTTCTGAAAACCTTCTTGTTATTATATAACAGCCATTTTCCCGTATAATCCCTTCTTGATAATATTTTGGGGAATATTCCCCTTCTTCCAGCAGCTTGTGAATTTTTTTATTTAAGTTGAATTTATTTGATTCTAAAAATTTTACATCCTTCAATCCTGCTTCTTCACGTGTAATCTCCTTTAAACCAAGCATAGCTTCCTGTGTATTTATATCTTCATAATCTACTGCATAATTATCTATAGTGTCATTATCTACAGCACCTATTTTTTCAGTTATGTCCCGTTTCAAATCATTTTTAATATTTTTATTTGTTTCCTGCTTTGTATCAGAACCGTGCTTAATACCGTCTCCTGTATCATTTGCCGCACAGGATGCAAATAAAGCAAAAGTCAGTATAATAAATATACCTAAACATTTTACTTTTGTAATATTAATCACATCTATCCATCCCTTCTGTAAATTATTCGCAATTTTTAAACTTTAATTCTAATGTTTTAACTTATTCTCAAATTCTATTATACATATTTTCTTAGTCATGTGTATAAAATTTAACACCGTTTATAAAATTTTGTCCCTGTTGAGAAAGCTTACCACAATTGAAATTTTTCGATCCCGCTTGTGCCAAATATACTTCTCCACTATTAGCATTATCCGGTGCCGGTCTTACAACTACCACATGTCCTATACCATTTGGATTCTTCCATACACCAACAGTGGGCTTACCTTCATTTGCTCTGGCTTGTGCTTCTTCCGCTGTAACTTCTCTCCATCCATATTCTTTGCCTTTAGTATCTAACCAGGTTGCAATACCGTTAGCATCTAATTCTTTAGCATTCGTTACATTAGGATACTCCCTTGGTTCCCCGGTATTTATATCCACCCAGTGAGGTATTTCAGCTCCCATTGCTCTTGTAACATCCCAAAGAAAAATATTGCAATAGGTGTCACTCCAAGTTATTTCACCTGAATTTTTTCTTCTATATGGTCTGTACCTTTCGTTGTTTTCCACATCAAACTGGTTAATAACTGCATCATAGTTTTCCCGGCTTCTCACACCACTATTTACTATTTTAGGCTGTAAAGGAACCCATGCTCTTGTTTCTGTCAAATTATAATTAGAATTATATGAAAGTCCACCGGAACCACTTGAACTTGAAATTGGTGCTTTTGCTTGTTCTGCATCCTTTTTTGTTGCAGTTCCTCCCTGACTTGTAGGCAAAGAAGTATCTGCTGTTTTAACCGGTATTTTTATTACCTGCCCTACAATAATCAAATTTACATTTTCTATATTATTAAATTTAGCCAATTCTTCAACAGTTGTATTATACATTTTTGCTATTTTAGTTAATGTATCACCACTCTTTACTACATATTCTATTACATTTGTTGTTTTTGAAACACCATTTCCGGAAGGTGTTGATTGTTGCACCGGCTGCCCGACATTATCACCACTTTTACTGTCCACATATTGAGGTATTTCAAATCTTAATTCTGCATCTGGAAATAACTCATACAATTTTTTAATAACTTCACACTGTTTTACCGCCCAAGCAACATCAGTAGCATATTGGCCTAATCCTAACGGATCAGTTGGCTGCCATTTCATTTTATATATAGTATTTTTATTGGGATTTCCCGCATAATTATCTTTAATCCAATGAGCACCTCCGACAATGGCTTCTTCAACTGAATTCCAATTAGAACTTCTGGCCTTATTTAAACCGTTTGTTAAAGGTGCATTATCATATGCCGCTATTCCATACATGTTGTGATATCCGGTATAATTACCGTTTGCGTCAATTCCACGTGCTAATTTGCTTGTCCCCCATCCTGTCTCAAGAATACAATGCGCAACAAGGTAAGGAAGTGCAAGCCCCGTTTCCTCCGCAGCTCTTACAAAAGCCGCACCCATACCGTGCAATACACCTTTACCCTCTAATATTTTATTAATTTCATCTATTAATCTAGTCCTGTTTTCATCGGTTATTTCCATGCCCGGTACGTTTTCCAATACTAAAAATTGGTATTTATAAACATCGTGATTTATAAAATTTTTAGGATCCAGATAATACCTTATATCATCTTCTGAAGCTCTTACCCACTTGTCGCCTCCGCTTTTTACACATGCATAAGTTATTTCACCAGTATTTGAAACCCATTTTGCATTATATTCATTTTTCACTGCCTGATCAAGGCTTATAGGTATCACATAAGTTCTCATTTCATCAGAAACCGGAATATTGTTCTGTGTAGAGTTTGCTACATACGGTACTTTTTGATTATTGAATAAATGGTTCCAGGTAGTTTCTCCCACCTTGCCTTCATATTCACCAAAATTCCAAAGCCCATAATCCTTTTTATATCTGTTTACCGCTTCAAGTGTCTTTGAGTCAAATATTCCATTTACTTCTATATCATCTCCGTATCCTAATTCAATTA
>JAAYSI010000011.1 GCA_012524045.1 Peptococcaceae bacterium
CTACCTTCGGTAGGTTCACCTTGCTCGCCACTACCTTCGGTAGGTTCACCTTGCTCGCCACTACCTTCGGTAGGCTCGCCTTCATCAGTGCCGTCACCGTCTTCAGTGACTGGGTCATCGCCAATTGGTTCCGGGTTTTCTATAGGTATGGGGTTTGCTGGATCGGTTGAGCTATCTTCGGCCATTACAGCCGGTACGTAGAGGGCAAGACAGAGTATTAAGAAGACTGCAAAAACTTTTTTAGCGTTTTTTTTCATTGTCTTCTAATCACCTCCCTTTAAGAATTTCTTGGAAGTTTGTAAATACGCCGCTGGTCAAGATCATCCCAGGACTGAAAAACCGGTCCGTCACACATTTCTTCCACAGCATCCCTTAAGATAGAGGCTAATTCCATAAAGCTGCGGAAGTTTAAGGACTTCTCTTGTTCCAGCCATTGGATAGTCCCTTGGATGTCATTGTTTTGGGTGTATCTGATTTTAAGTAAAAAATTGCCTTTAGTTGTTCTAAAATTACTTGCAAGGTAGTTTGCCATATTTTTCACCCCTCAAACATTGTTTGGACAGGTATCCAATCCTGTACCAACTATGCCATGGGTCAGTCACTTGTAATGTTGCAAAGCAATCACAGGTCAATTATTTTTGGGTTTTTTTTAATGCGCTTCTCAGGCACAATTCAGGCACACCTAATTTTGGGGCTTCCAGTCTTGAAAAAGGCAACAAAAAAAGCCCCAAATTTCTTTGAGGCTTGTTAATAACATTTTGGTAAATTATTACCTACAAATATAAAGATTATCTAAGATAAAATATAAAGATTAGGTTTGTATCTAGCGAACTTTCGCTTCATGTCGGATAAATCGCCCAATACTTCTGGATGTCTCCGTGATAGGTTCAAACTTAATATCCAAAGTTATATCATCTTTCGGGGTGGCGTAGAGGTAAGCATTGGTAATTCTACGGGCTATCGGGTCCAAATTTTCAGCGGAAGTGGCCGTAACAATAAAGATTAGAGTGTATTCATTCCACTGACTGACCACATCCCCCTTACGTAAGGAGTGCAGCAGAATCTCTTTAGCTTTGCTAATACAGTGTTTCAACTCGCCGGGTTCCAATTGACCCTCCGGTTTGTGGAAGTCGGCAAAACCCAGGAAGGAAGAGGTAGGGCTGCGCAGGCTTTTTCTCCTTTCCAGGTTGTAAATAGCTTTAAATTCATCAATATCGCAGTAAAAAGCAGTTTCTTCCGGTTCGTCCTCTTTCAGATCCCGTAAGACTTCCCAATAATCTAGGTTTTTTGACCCGACCTTGCTACTCTTGATTTGCCGGTAAATCTGTTTCATTTGTGCGGAAAGTTTAACCCCTAAATCCTGCCGTAGCTTATTGCTAATAAATTTGTAATGGGATAAAGCTAACTTCGTCTGCCCTGTGTTTATCAACGCAGTCAGATAGTGAACATGGATTAGTTCTTCATAGGGATCTATCTGAAAAGCTCTTTCACAGATTTTAATGATCTGCAAGTAGTTTTCTGCTTCTTTTAACAGCCCCAACAGTTGATACAGCACTCCGAAATATAAACGATGGTAATAGTTACGAGCCGGGATCACCCATTCGCTATAGAGGTTTTCGGCCAAATACTCCCCTCGATAAAGCTCTAAAGCTTTTTGATAAAACTCAATGGCTTGTTTGGGTGAGGATTCAATTAGTTCATCGCCGTTCTTAATATAATTAGCAAATTCTTCAACATCAATAGAGCAGTTCTCGCTAAGGGAAAAAAGATAGAAGCCCCCTTGAAAGTCCAAACGGCAAAAGCCGTCCCTAGAGTCATCCCGGGCTAAAATTCCTATGTCGTCAAGCATTTTACGCAAACGGTAAATTTTGGTTCTGAGCGCATTCTTCGGGTCTAAAAGGTCGTCCTCGGGCCAGAGTTTCTCCATAATAGTCTCCGGCAAAACTTTTTTATCTTTATAAGTTACAAAGAGCTTTAGTAAATCAAAAATTTTATAAGACCGTTTCCCAAAATCTGTTAAAAGAGATTCTCCGCCAATTCTAAGGTCAAAGCTACCAAAGGTATGTATAGTTAGAATTGAGGCAGAATTTGTTTGCTTATCTTTGTCCATCTTTTCCCACTCACTCACTATTTTTTATTTTCCCGATTTTTGGGCCAATTGTTGGAGCAAGGATTTCTGTCAAGATTCTAGCAACCTAATTAATGAAAGTTATCACCATAAAATGCTAGTTAAAAGTGTTAGCATCTTCAATTATAGCATTAATTTTGTAATAAATAATAGGCCTGTATAAAAAAAATATTATCCTTACTAAACTGAACATATAACTTACTATACAAAAATATAACATCTACCAAATTTTAGAAGGATTTTAAAAGGGAAAATCATTTTTATGTAGAATAACTTTTCTGAAAACTTATCGAAAAATTATCGAATATTAATTAAATCGAAGAAAAATCAAAGGGAAAAGATAAAAAAGAGGCTGAGTATTTAAATCTCGCCAGAGGAGTTAAATGAGGTAAAAGGAGTCAGAAGATGCTAGAAGAAAGAACTTTCTACCCGTTGACGAAAGCACAGGAATCCGTTCAAATTATTGAGAGTTTTTACCCCGGCACAAGTTTTGTCAATGTCTGTGGGACAGTCAGGATTAAGGAAGAAGTGGATTTTACGCTTTTTAACCGAGCAATCAATCACATGCTCGAACAGAACGAAGCTCTCCGGACCAGGATACACAGGCAAAACGGCTCTCAGGTCCAGTACATAGAAGAATACCGTTTTGAAGAATTCCCGCTTTTTGATTTCAGTAAGGGCGACGGTCGTAGTGAGTATTACCGTTGGGAAAGACAAATATCCCAACAGCCTTTTGAGTTTTATGATTCCAAGCTTTATTATTTTGCGCTTGTTAAAATCGGGCCAAATGAAAGCGCTTTTTATATTAAAGGTCACCATATTATTTTGGATGCTTGGTCAATTATCTTGTTGGCCAACGAAGTGCTCGAAGATTACTGTAAATTGAAAAAGGGGCTTCCGCCACAAAAGCGGCAAAGAACGTCCTTTGTCCAAACCATCTTGAATGAACAGGATTATCTGGCTTCCGCCCGTTTTCAGAAAGACCGCGCTTTTTGGCAGGAAATTATTGCCAAATGCCAAGAGCCGGCTTTATTTGACACCAAAAATGTCAAAAGTACCAAGGCCAAGTGCAAAAGTCTGCCGTTGCCGCCGGCCATTTCTACATTAATTAGTAACTATTGTTTAGAAAATAGGATTTCACCTTTTATTGCTTTTGCCTCCATTTTAGCTATCTATCTGGCTAAAACCAAAGATAAAAATATTATAATTATCGGCACTCCCTTTTTAAACAGATCCGGTAAAGAAAAGAATACAATCGGGATGTTTATCAACAATTTCCCAATAGTAATCGAGGTTGAACCTTCGCAAAAATACCGGGATTTTGCAGAAAAACTTACTTCGGAGTGGCTAAAACTCTTGCGCCACGGTAAATACCCTTATGTCCAGCTCCTTAAGGATTATCGCGAAATGCACCAGGTCAAAGGAAGGCTCTATGATCTGACCTTATCCTTCCAAAATGCCAAATTTGACAAACAGGAGATTGATTTTACCACCGAATGGCATTTTAACGAACAGGAAGTCAATCCTTTAAGCATTAATATTAATGATCGGGAAAATAAAGGGATTTATCATATAGATTATCATTTTTGGGAAGAGGCTCTGTCCGATTTTGAAATAGAGCAAATAAACCAGGGTTTAATCCAGCTTTTAGAGGAAGCTTTACAAAATCCGGATTTAGAAATAGCCCGCTTAAATCTGCTGTCCCCGACCCAGAGACAGCTTGTTTTGGAAGAGTTTAACCGCACCGACTATGCTTATCCCGCCGAAAAAAGTTTAGTTCAGCTTTTTGAGGAACAGGCCGACGCCAACCCGGAGAAAACTGCGGTTATCTTTGCCGGTGACAAGATGGCCTACCGCGAAGTGGACTTAAGAGCAAACCAGTTGGCTAATTTCTTGCTGAAGCAAGGAGTTAAAAAACAAGATATCGTAGTGCTGAAGGTAGAACGTTCTTTCAATATGATTATAGGTATCTTAGGTATTTTAAAGGCCGGAGCGGCTTACTTGCCTGTCGACCCCACTTATCCGCAGCAAAGGCTTGTCTATATGCTAGAAGACAGTAAAGCCAAAATTCTCTTGACTAACGGTAACGGCGGGCAGGGTCTGTTAAATAACGGCCAAAGTTCGGATCTTAAAGTGTTTAATCTGGACTCGCCGGAAATCTGGGCCGAGTCGACCGAGCGGCCTAGGCTTCGGATTGAGCCTACCAATCTGGCCTATGTGATCTACACCTCCGGTTCCACCGGCTTACCCAAAGGGGTAATGCTTGAGCACCGGGCAGTTAATAATTTTGTGCATGGAGTCACTGAAGCCGTCGGCTTAAGATCTTATAATAATATCCTAGCTCTAACTACAATCTCCTTTGACATCTTCTTCTTAGAAACCATCCTGCCGCTGCTATGCGGGATGCAAACCGTGATTGCCGACGAAGTCGAAACTAATGATGTGGCCTTGATTTTAGAACTAATCCAAAGGTACAAGATTGAAGTCTTGCAAGCTACCCCGTCCCGGATGAAGGCCATTCTCAATGACGCATACGACAATGCGATGTTAGCGGATTTAAAATTGCTGTTAATAGGGGGAGAAGCTTTTCCGGAGTCGCTGCTTAGCAGCTTACGTAAGGTTACCCCAGCGGAAATCTATAATATGTATGGCCCGACGGAAACCACGATCTGGTCGACAGTCAAAAGACTGACCCAGACAGACTTGATAACTATCGGCAAGCCCATCGCCAATACCCAAGTTTATATCCTGGACCGCTGCGGCATGCCGCTGCCGCTTGGAACGGCCGGAGAAATTTACCTAGCCGGCGACGGGGTGGCCAGAGGCTACATTAATAAGGAAGAATTAACGGCCAAACGATTTTTACCGAACCCCTTTTGTCCCGGTACAGTGATGTACAGGACCGGGGACATGGGTCTCTGGTTGGCAGACGGGGAAATAAAATACCTTGGCCGCAATGACAACCAGGTTAAAATCCGCGGTTACCGGATTGAAACCGAAGAAATCGAAAAATGCCTGTTAAGACTTGAACAGGTTAAGGAAGCAGTGGTGGTCGGACGGAGCGGCAAGTCGGACCGGACCTACCTCTATGCTTATTTAACCGGAAGCAAGCTGTCGGTTCTGCAACTGCGCAGCCACTTAATGAAATACCTGCCAGATTATATGGTGCCGACCCGCTTTATTTGGCTGGACAGCATTCCCTACACCCCGAACGGCAAAATCGATCGGAAGGCGCTGGCCGCTCTGGATGTCTACGAAGAAGAGCAGAGCGTGGATTATGTGGCCCCGCGGGATGCCATCGAAAAGGCCATGGCCGCAGCCTGGGCTGAAGCCTTAGAAAGAGAACAGATCGGCATCGACGATGACTTTTTTGTGCTGGGCGGGGACTCTTTAGCTATCCTGGAAGTCTTAGCCGGAGTTTTAAATCAGGGTTGGAAACTCACTGCCCAGGACTTTTATGAATACCCGACCATTCGAAGGCTAGCGGGAATAATCAGGCAGAGAAATAATAGCCTTGGGTCCGATGCGGTCAGCCCTGGCAGTGGTGACCGGGAGGAACTGTCTTCAGCAGCTGTCGAAGCGTTATTTAAAGAGGAAACTGCGGTTTACAGCTGGAATCCCGAAAAGGCGACAGCAACCTCAGCCGCAATCCATGATATCCAATGCCAGCTGCCTAATCAGAATAAAGGAGTACTTTTAACCGGTAGCACCGGTTTCCTGGGCATTCACATCCTGCGGGAATTGCTCCATAATTATCCCGGCCGGATTTACTGTTTAATTCGCGGCAATAATCCTGAAGCCCGGCTGACCCAGCTCTATAACTACTATTTCCGGCAAGAACCGGACTTGCGGAGAGTAAAGATTTTAAGCGGGCAGATCGAAGACAGCAGGCTGGGGCTTACTGCCGAAGAATATGCCGGTCTAGGGGAAGCGATTTCCGAAGTAATCCATTCCGCTGCTTTGGTCAAACACTACGGCCTTTACACCGACTTTGAAAAAACCAATGTGCTTGGGACCGAAAACATCATTAATTTCTGCCTACCGCACAATATCCATTTATATTTCGTTTCCACAATCAGCGTTTCCGGTAATTTCCTGCCCCAGAGCAGTTCCAAGACCTTCAGCGAAAAGGACCTGTTTATCGGCCAAGATTATAAGAGCAATGTCTATGTGCGCAGTAAATATGAAGCTGAGTGCCAAGTCTTTGAAGCCCAGAGCAAGGGCCTGCAAGCGAGTATTCTCCGGGTGGGGATTCTGACCGGGCGTTATACGGACGGTTTCTTCCAACATAATATTGAAGAGAATGCTTTTTACCGCAAATTAAAAAGTGTTTTACAAATTAAATGCCTGCCAGTAAGTAACCTGGATGAATATATAGAACTGACCCCGGTCGATTGCTGTGCCCAAGCTATCCGCAAAATAGCGACGCAGCCGGCAAGTGGGCAAAGCGTTTACCATTTATTTAACCATAAATTGATTAAAATCAGAGATTTCTTTGAACCGTTAAAAAGCCGAGGGATCGAGGTCAAAGGAATATCGGTGGATGAATTCCTGCTTCTTATCAACCGTTTGGCCCAAACCGACGAGGGCAAAGAGACCATATCTGGTATTATCACCGATTTGGCCTTTTTCGGTAGTCTATCCTTTAGCTCCAGTGTGCAGGTGGATTCGGCTTTAACTATTAGCACTTTAGAACAGCTGGATTTCACTTGGCCGGACCTGACTGCAGAATACTGTTTAAAAGTTATCGACTATATGCAGGAGATAGGTTATTTGGAAAATATTAAAAGCACATGTCGACTTTAATATCAATTTATTCGGAAAAGGAATTTTTTAAGGATCTGTCGAATATCTTCAGGATGTTATACCTTGTCTGGTAAAATAAAAGAAAGGAACGTCCTATGGTGCAAGCTAAAAAAAATTGGCAGAAGATAATACCCAGATCCATTACGGGCATAATTCCTGACGAGGACAAAGGCAAATTCTTTGAGGAATTAGCCCAGATTAACTACAATCGTACCAGAATTATTAGTAGCGTCATTCTATTAGTTCTGACTTTACTTTTTATCACAGATTATGAAAATTATGTAAAGGGCCATTGGCTTACTGTACCGGGTTACAAATATTTATTTTTCGGGCACGCTTTTTTCGCCATGGGCCTAGCGCTCAACCTAGGCTTTGTTTTGCTAAAAAGATTAAGCAACCGCAGTGTTACTACTGGAGATAAAGAAAGATTTGTGTTAATATTTTGTTTTATAACTTCCCTCTCCGGTGCTTTGATCTCGACAGCCGATCAACTAATTCACGGGCAAATGACGGTCTTTCTTTTATGTATTTTTGGCTTGGCCGTCTTAAACTATATCCGGCCCAAAATCACAATCACCGTCTTTGCTCTTTCTTATACCTTGTTAATGATTGGGATCAGCAATGCCCAGGCCAATGTGGATTTGTTAAGAGGGCACTATATAAACGCTACTGTACTTGTCGTAGTCGCTGCAGCCTTGTCAGCCCTTCTCTACCACGCTAAGGTTAATGACTTCTTAAACCGCAAAACCATTGACCGCCACCGAAAAGATCTTGAAGTCAAAAACGAAGA
>JAAYSI010000114.1 GCA_012524045.1 Peptococcaceae bacterium
CCAGGGTTTGCTAAGAAGGACATAGCTTCTTCAAGATCTTCAAGGGCTTCACCGGCTTCTTCCAGCTCATTTAGAGCCTCCGAAGGCCCCTGGTTTTTTTCTGAGTTATCTCCGCAACCGGGTATAAAGGCGAAAATAAGGAAAACAGCTAAAATGACAATAAGATATTTTTTCATTTTATAAGATTCCTTTCGTTTGTTTTAGTTTTGGCTTTTACCGACAGTAATACTAACCTCTTCGCTTTCAATCAGATAAGTGAGTTGGAAAGCGATATCGTCGTCATTGGTAGCCATGTAGGTCATGCTTGAGCTATCTGAGTAGCTCACTTCATTTTGGGTGTAGCCTGCATCTTTAACTTTTTCCAGATACTTTTCAAATTCTGCAGTCTTGACCCCCTCGACAATAATCATGCACAATACGTCGGAGTTGGCTACATAGGTTACCTCTCCATCTAACTTGGGAATGTCCTTGCCGAGCTTATCTTTAGGCCATTCATTACCACCTAGGGATAATTCAGAGCCATCCTCCGTTTCGATGGTGATTTTCTCACCATCAACATTGACTTTGCCTCCGGTCATATCTTCCAAAACTTTTTCCGTAATTTTTTCTGCAGCCATTTCAGATGGACTCTTACAGCCAACCAAAGTAAAGAGGCAAAGAAGAATCAGACAAAGGGTAAAGGCTTTTTTCATAAGGAAACCTCCTTTCTATGAATTCTTTGTCTATTGATTAGCGGATAAGATCAAATTTACCAATAAGCGGTAATCTTTTTGCTTTTCCCTGCAGGCCATTGATTAGCCCCATAATCGCAAAGGCCAGAATCAGTAGGGAGAAAATAGGTAACAGTATCCAGCCGATAATAGGGATAAAGCTTAAAACTACGGTGCCGACAACGGCAGTAATCAGAAGCAAAAGTCCCTGATTAGCATGATATTTTCCAAAGGAAGAGTCTGGGCAAACAATGAGGGGAAGAAAGAATAGGATATAGGCAAGGCCTGCCATGGTTTTTCCTTTTTCAATATCGGCAGGATCAAATTCTTCGACATTATGGGTGATTTTTTCGTTCTCACTCATTACTTATCGCTCCTCGTAATTTAAAAAATTTTTAATATTATGATAATTTATGGTATTATGGTCTTATTCCATATTTAGTTGTTCATAATCTTTAGGGATATCAAACATACCGGCAGGAATATTTCCGCTCAGTTCGAAAATCTCTAACACTTGGATCATTCCGTCGATATTCATTTCCATGCCTACCAGTTCTTTGCCCTTAAAGAAATATTTTACGAGGGTTCCATCTTCGGAGTATTCCTCATAAGGGAGAGTTTGGCCCAGGAAATCTCCCTGTCCGTCTTGGATAAAGACTAATCCGGAGTAGTCAAGATCTTCTTCATCCTCTTCAAAATCCGCAGAGCTCATAATCATAACCGTCCTGGCATCAGGATCAATCATATACATCTTTTGGTCCTTGATGATCATGTGACTTTTGATGCCGCCGGTCACAGTTTTAGTGGCAAAGTTATCATCATCGTAGGCGATTTCTGCATCTATGCTTTCCCCGTCAACGTTCATACGGTATTTCATATAATACTTGCCACTAGCCATCAAATCGTTGAAGGCTTTTGCCAGCCGGTCTCCCATCTCAGGCATTTCAGCAGGCTTAACAGCTTCTTCTGGCTCTTCCGCCTCAATAGGATCTTCCGCCTGGGTTTCTTCTTCCGAACCATTACTCAGGTCAGCAGCCTCTGTTTCTTCAACAGCTGCTTCTGCCGGTTGGGATTGTTCTTGTTGGGCGGCAGGCTTTTGTTCAGCAGGTTTGCCGGCTTCTTGGCTGCCTCCACAACCGCTTAATAGAAAGAAAAAAATGATAGATAAAGAAATAAAGTAGGTGAAAATTTTCTTTTTCATGTTTTAACCCCTTTCTTTTAGATAGTGCTCATACTACCCTCCTTGTAGGTTTTTAAAAATAAATAAAAAAACAGACTTCCTAATTTATTGTGTAATTAATTTTGTGAGTTGTAATCACCCTAGGGAATGAATAAATCTAAAAATGGGGTGATTATAAGGGGTGATTTTGGGGTGATTTTTTTCCAAAAGGTGTTTCAATCATGTCCATAATCTGGTACAAAGAATATGGGAACCTGTATATATATAAGAAAAGGGGAGGTTTAGGTTGAACAGAGAAAGGGGAAGGAAGTTTTATATAGTCTTTATTTGTATATTGACTTTCCAACTGCTACTTAGCGGCTGTCAAAGTAAAAAGTTGCTTAGCCCTGAGCAGCCTGTGATGTTAACTTTATGGCATAATTTTGGGGGGCAAATGAGGGACACTATGGACGCCATGGTGGATGAATTCAACGCAACAGTGGGAGCAGAAGAGGGTATTGTTCTTAGCGTAACCTCCATATCCAGCTCGGCTGATCTCCACAAAAAACTTACCATGGCAGCTAATGATGATCCCGGAGCACCGGACTTGCCGGACATATCTACTGTTTACCCCAAAACGGCCTTGATTCTTGCTGAAAAGGATTTGCTTCTTGAGCTGGACCCCTTTTTTACTGAGGAGGAGCTTTCTGCCTACATACCTCAGTTCTTGGAAGAGGGGCGTTTGACCGATAATAAGCTCTATGTATTTCCCTTCGCCAAATCAACAGAGGTGCTCTTTGTTAATAAAACCATTTTCAATCGATTTTCCGAAGAGACCGGAATTAGTTTAGAAAGTTTAGCAACTTTTGAAGGGATACTGAAAGCTGCAGAGAAGTATTATAAATGGACTGATGAGCAGACTCCGGAAATTGCTAACGATGGCAAGGCTTTCTATGTCCCTGACTCCCTATTTAATTTTGCTCAAGTAGGCTATAAACAGTTAGGTAAGGAGTTTATTAAGGACGGACTGCTTCAACTCTCAACGCCTGAGTTTTTACGAATCTGGAATTGTTATTATCCTCCGGCTGTTCGCGGCCATATTGCCATTTTTGACGGCTATGGTTCCGATCTTGCCAAAACCGGCGATATAGTCTGTAGTACGGGTTCTACGGCCGGAGTATTGTTTTTTTCCCCGACCATCACTTATGGGGATAACACCACGGAGCCGGTGGAATATGCTATTTTACCCTATCCTGTCTTTGAGGGTGGAGAAAAGGTTGCTTTACAGAGAGGCAGCGGCTTGTGCGTTATGAACTCCACTCCGGAAAAGGAATATGCAGCTGTTGTCTTTTTGAAATGGTTTACCGCTGTGGAACAAAATCTAGACTTTGTCTCTTCCACGGGCTACCTTCCTGTGACGAAAGAAGCTTATGGCTATCTGATGGACAAAGCAATTGAAAACCATACCGATCCTCGAATTACCGCTCTGCGGACCACGGTGATTCAGATGCAGCAAGAATATGATTTTTATATACCCCCTGTAGTTGATGGTTTTGATGAAATGCAGAAAGACTATGAGGAACGTCTAATAGCCACTGCATCTAATTCCAAAGAAAAATACC
>JAAYSI010000115.1 GCA_012524045.1 Peptococcaceae bacterium
ATTTACCTAACATTGACACTTAAAGTCGGACAGGGCTATAATAAAATTTATATGGAAAGTTCCATTTACTTTTAGGGAGGAACAAAAATGAAACGGGGAAATGTTATTAAGCTTACAATCACAGTAATATTAGTTGTAGCTTTTGTCGTTTTATCCATTGAACCCCTTTCGGATCCGGAAAACGGGATATCGCTTGGATTAGATCTGCGTGGTGGTGTTCATCTGGTCTTACAAGCTGAACCCGGCAAAGATAGTACGACTATTACTGCTGATGATATGGAAAAAGCCAGAGCTATTATAGAACAACGAGTTGATGCTTTGGGCGTTTCTGAACCTTACATTCAAGTAGATAATCAAAAGAAACGTGTTATTGTTGAGCTCGCCGGTATAGATAATCCGGATGAGGCTGTCGAACTCTTGAAAACAACAGCAAAGCTAACTTTTAGAGATTCCGATGGGAATATATTATTGGACGGTTCTAAGTTAAAAGATGCAAAAGCTGCTGTTGATAATTCTATGGGAAGGCCTAATTATGTAGTTCACATAACATTTACGCCTGAAGGCGCTAATGAATTCGCTAAGATTACCACAGATTTGCTTGGTCAAAATTTGGCTATTTATCTGGATGAACAGATGATTCAAAATCCTGTTATTCGTTCTCCTATTGTTAACGGCCAGGGTCAAATAGAAGGCTATGCTTCTCTTGAAGAGGCAGCCAACTATGCTGTACTTCTTCGCTCAGGAGCGTTGCCGGTGAGTATGAGTATAGTGGAAAAATATCAGGTGGGTGCTCTATTAGGTCATGATTCCCTAAATAAAAGCTTAAATGCCTGTTTAGTTGCGTTGATATTTATTTTTTTGTTTATGTTGGTTTTATATCGTTTGCCGGGATTAATTGCTGACTTTGCTCTAACAGTTTTTTCTGTAATAGTCCTTTGGGTTCTGTACGGTATCGGTACGGTACTTACACTACCCGGCATTGCAGGTTTTGTCCTATCGCTAGGAATGACTCTTGATCTAAATATCATTGTCTTTGAGAGGATTAAAGAAGAATTAAGGTTAGGGAAATCTTTAAGGGCGGCGGTTGATGCTGGTTTTAGTAGGGCATTTATAACTGTTTTTGATTCTAATCTTACCACTCTATTTGCGGCGGGAGCCCTTTTCCTACTTGGCTCTTCTTCGATAAAAGGTTTTGCCATTACACTAATTATAGGTATTCTTGTAAGTCTGTTTACGGCCATTACCTTTACTCGTTGGATTATGCGCTGGATAGTCGGTATTAATCCTCGTATGAATAAATCCTTTTTCGGCGTAAAGGAGGTTAGGTAAAATGACAGATAAAAAGCTAGGCGGTTATTCAAGTGAAAATAAGCCTCCAAAAAATATAATACCGGCTGAAGGCGGAGTAACATATGAACAGGTTAAAAAACAATACAGATTTTATTTTAATGTAGTAAACAAAAGATATATCTGGTTTGCTCTTTCTTTGCTAATCTTAATCCCTGGGATTATTTCCCTTATGGTTCAAGGGCTTAATTTAGGCATTGACTATAAAGGGGGTTCAATGTTTAATATTAGATTTGAACAATCGATCACCCAGATGCAAATAACCAATGCTCTAGATTCTGTGGGGCTTTCAGGACAAGTACAGTTATCTAATAATGGGAATGAAGTATTAGTTAGAACGGATGCACTTTCGGACGAGCAGCGCGATGCATTTCTTAAGGCAATAGAAAAAGAAGTAGGCTCATTTGATAGGGCAAACCTCGAAGAATCTTTAGTGGGTCCTGCTATTGGCGCTGAATTAAAAAGCAGTGCAATCAAAGCTACGACTGTAGCTGCTATCTTAATACTGCTCTATATAACTGTCCGCTTTAAGTTTATCTACGCCTTTTCCGGCACGTTAACTTTAATTCATGATGTTTTAATAATTTTAGGGCTTTTTTCTATTTTTCAATGGGAAATAGATGCGAACTTCATTGCAGCTGTTTTAACTATATTTGGTTATTCAATTAATGACACTGTGGTAATCCTAGATAGAATTAGAGAAAATGAAAAGAAAATGAAAAAAAGAGATAGCTATGAGGATATGGTAGACAAATCAATTTGGCAAACGATGGGGCGTTCTCTTAAAACCGGGGGAACGGTAATTATTGCTTTACTAGCCATATTGATATTAGGAGGGGAATCAACAAAGATTTTTGCTCTGGCCATGTTAATAGGGGTTTTTGCCGGTGCCTATTCTTCTATTTTTATTGCCAGCCAGCTGGTTGTTGAATATAAAGCCAGGTTTGGCGGACGGGTTGGGAGTAAAAAGTCATAGATGTTGTAAAACGCTATACTGTTAATATTCTAATGAGCATATAAATAGAGATTTGTTAAATACTTAAGGGTCTTGGATATTTCTGAGATCCTTATTTACATAACTTGAAAATGGATATACTTATGTAAAGAACATGATTGACGAGGGGGTAAAAATGAAACTTACAGTTTTAGGGCGTTGGGGTGCTTTTCCAAAAGCAGGAGAAGCAACTTCCGGATATCTTTTGGATACTGGTAACCATAAGATATTAATTGACTGTGGAAGTGGTGTTTTGGCCAACTTATTTAAGCATATACGTAGTGAAGAGCTTGATGCAGTGTTTATTTCCCATTTTCATTATGATCATATAGCTGACTTGGGTTGTTTATTATACGCAACAAGAATTGCAATGGGTTTTAAAAGAAGAAATGATCCCCTTATTATTTATGCTTGCAGTCAAAACCATTTATTTTCAAAATTAACGTATTTAAATCACACAAAAGGCCTAGAAATAAACCCTAATATCGAACTAAATTTAGATGGTTTAAAAATATCTTTTAAGCAAACAGTTCATGACGAATATAATTTAGCAATGAAATTTGAATATGGAAACAAAGTTCTTGTTTATACCGGGGATATGGGATTTGAGCCAAATTTTTTTGATTTTTGTACAAAAGCTGATCTCCTTGTCTGTGAAACAAGTCTTTTTGAGGACGAGGAAGGTTTATTTAAAGGGCACATGACTTCTCGACAAGCGGCTACTTTAGCTCAAAAGGCTAATGTCAAGAAACTTCTGCTTACGCATTTTCCTCATCAGAGAAATATATTCGATTTAGCTACGGAATCCTCTAAGTATTTTAATGGTGTTATTAAATTAGCAGAGATAAATAAAACGTATGAAGTATAAGGTTATTTTTAAAGATTAAAAAGCGAACTCAATTCTTTAATATTTTATACATTAATATAGTGCATTTATTTTTTATCTGTACTATAATAGGTATAAAATTCGAGAGGAGTGTAAGTTTAATATATGAAAATGAATGGAGCACAAGCTGTAATAGAATGTTTAAAGCATGAAAATGTTGAAGTTGTTTTCGGCTATCCTGGAGGTGCGGTATTAACTCTTTATGATGAGTTGTATATGGCAAATTTTCCGCATATTTTACCCAGACATGAGCAAGGGGCAATTCATGCTGCTGACGGCTACGCGAGAACTACAGGAAAAGTAGGAGTTTGTATTGCTACTTCCGGACCCGGAGCTACCAATCTAATAACAGGCATTGCTACAGCTTACATGGATTCCATACCCCTTGTAGTAATTACAGGCCAGGTAGCGGTATCTCTTATTGGTAGAGATTCTTTTCAGGAAGCAGATATTACCGGAATAACGACTCCGATAACTAAGCACAATTACCTGGTTAAAGATGTAAAAGATTTGCCCAGAGTTTTTAAAGAAGCATTTTATATTGCCAGAACAGGTCGACCTGGACCAGTTTTAATTGACATTGCTAAAAATGTGTTTGCTGCCGAAATTGATTTTGAATATCCTAAAACAGTAAACCTTCGAGGTTACAAACCTGTCTGCGAAGGAGATGAAACTTCAATTGATGCTGTTTTTACCGAATTATGTAATGCACAAAAACCGCTATTTTTTATTGGTGGTGGCATCAACCTTTCTGATTCTTCGGCCAAAATGCGAGAAATAATTGCTTACACAGGGATTCCTACGGTTTCCAGTTTAATGGGATTAGGTTGTGTATCTCAGAACGACCCACATTATTTTGGAATGATAGGTATGCATGGTACTTATGCCGGTAATATGTCTACTACAGAAACAGATTTGCTAATAGGATTTGGGGTTAGATTTGATGATAGGGTTACAGGCTTGTTGAATGAGTTTGCACCAAGAGCTAAGATAATTCATTTTGATATTGATGCTGCTGAAATTAATAAAAATGTTAGAACCTATATCCGGGTTGTAGCCGATCTTAAATGGTCTCTGAATACTTTTTTTGCAAAAATCAAACAAAGAACTAGTGCAGAATGGCATCAACAATTTAAGCCTTGGCTTAAGCAAATGTATGCTTGGAAAGAAGAGAAACCTCTTGTTTATGATAAAAAATCACATCAGATCTTACCGCAACAAGTAATAGAAACAATTAGCAAAATTACAAAAGGTGACGCTATAATAGTTACAGACGTCGGTCAACATCAAATGTGGACTGCGCAATATTACGAATTTCAAAAACCCAGATCATTCTTAACATCAGGGGGCTTAGGGACTATGGGCTATGGTCTGCCGGCTGCGCTTGGTGCTCAAGTGGGAGCTCCTGGGCAGAAAGTAATCTGTATTTGCGGAGATGGCGGTTTTATGATGAACTGTCAAGAATTAATGGCTATAGCGGACCTCAATCTTCCTGTGAAAGTGATTGTTCTTAATAATAGTGTTTTAGGTATGGTTGCTCAATGGCAAAGGACCTTTTATAATGGCCATTATGCCCATTCCACCTTTAAGACTAAAGCTGATTTTGTCAAATTGTCTAAGGCAATGGGCGTGCCAGCAATTAGATTAGAGAATAAAAATGAAACACAAAAATTATTGGAAAATGCGATATGTTCGGATGGACCGTTTTTAGTAGAAATATGTATTCCAAATGAAGAAAATGTATTGCCAATGGTACCGGCAGGTGCTCGGCTAGATCAGATGATAATGGGAGGTTAATAATGAAATATACTTTAGCAGTTCTTGTTGAAAATAAACCTGGAGTATTAACTCATATTTCAGGACTCATAAGTAGGAGGGCGTTCAATATTGAAAGCATAGCCGCTGGCTATACTGAAGAACCTGATATGACCAGAATAACCATTGAGGTTGAAGCCGATGACGAATATGAATTGGAGCAAGTAGTTAACCAACTTTCAAAATTAATCGACGTAATCAAAATTATCGATCTCACAGGCCAGGATAGGATTCATCGTGAACTGGCATTGATTAAGGTTAAAGCATCTCCGAAAAATAGAGCAGAAGTTATTAATATCGTAGAAATTTTTAGGGCGCACATTGTTGATGTGAATAAAGAAACCATGATAATCGAAATTACAGGTGAAGATACTAAAATTGAAGCAATTTGCGAATTATTAAAAGATTATGGTATTGTGGAAATAGTTAGAACAGGAAGAATTGCCATTTGCCGAGGACCGAGACCAGCTAAAAACGTGTAAAAATTGAAACTACTACTGCCTAAAATAGGCAGTTTTTATTTGAACAAGCTTTTAATAATTATTCCAACTCTTATCGGAAATAATATAAAATATTACCATAATAGAGATTAGGGTGAAACAATTGTTTCTAGAATACCTAGTACTTGAATTTTTCTTGCTTATAGCATTTGGAGCTTCACTTTTAACTCAATTTCAAGGAATAATATTTTCTTCGTTGATCTTATCTGTTATAAATTATATGAACAATGTCTCTTCGAACTTTTGGTATTGGGAATTCCTTATTATCATGTTTTGCATTATTGGCTTGATTTTAAACTACTTTTTTGATAGGAGTAATAGGGAGTTTAGGCTTATTACTATAACAGCTGGTTCATCAACAATACTACTTGGCTCATTGCTCGTTATACCTTTAATACCTGGAATTGTTTTATGGGCTGCTTTTATAGGATTACCAATTATTTTTGGCATTGGAAATATTCCTAAAACCGTACTGTTTCAATTAATATTTAAGTTTATTTTTTCTACAGGATGGATTATTATAGGAAATATATTATATTGATATCTATTATTTTGGGAAAAAAGGGGGATAATTATGTTTATTCTATTAATCTCCATAGTTTTGGCACTAATTATAGTAATATTTGCAATCCAAAATGCTACTGTGGTTCCTATAGATTTCTTATTCTGGACAACTGATTTGCCGCTGGTAGTTGTAATTTTTTGTTCGGTTTTTGCCGGAGCTTTAATAATGTTTTGTTTAGCGCTATGGCGAGAATTGAAAAATAGAATCGGGAAAAAGGAAATCAATTTTAAGCTTAATCCAAAACCGAACAAAAGCCTAGTTGATAATAATTTAAAGGACACCGATGCGGGTGTGAGTGAAAAAACTAATAGCACAGATGGTATAAATGAAAATATTGATAACCAACAAATAAAGGAAAACAAACCAATTTAACAAGCTAATAAAAGCGTGACTATTATACCTTGGCAAACAAAGGAAGTCGAAATGATTATTAAGTGGATTTTATCACAAAAATATTTTAATTCTAAAAAACTCACCAAGACAGATCTATCCCCTTGCATTGTTAATATCCTTTTTAACAGAGGTTATACATCTCTAATTAGTATTTTAGATTTTTTAAGGCCGTCGCTATTTGATTTATACTCACCTTTTCTTTTTAAAGATATGAAAAAAATTGTGAATAGATTAGAAAACGCCTTAAAGAACGGAGATAAGATTCTTTTATATGGCGACTATGATGCCGACGGGATTAGTGGAACATCGTTGCTGTATAAAGTTCTAAAAAGATTTGGCTTTAATGTTTTCGTATATATTCCAACAAGAGATGAAGGATATGGCTTGCACGAAGAAGTAGTTAATAAAGCTGCCGATAATGGGATAAAATTAATTGTTACGATTGACTGTGGTATCACTGCTATTGAAGAGGTATTACTTGCCTCATCTTATCAAATGGATACAATAATTACAGATCATCACGAGCCATTATCTGAATTGCCGAATGCCCTAGGCATTTTAAATCCTAAGATAAAAGATTCGGGTTATCCTTTCAGAGATTTGGCTGGAGTAGGAGTCGTCTTTAAACTAATTCAAGCATTATATAAACATTTTAATTATCCGCGGGATTTGGGAACGGAGCTTGATTATTTAGATATTGTTGCGCTAGGTACGATTGCCGATATAGTACCTCTTGTCGGAGAAAACCGGATTCTGGTCAAATATGGTTTGCAATTAATGTCCGAAACTAAGCATGCTGGGATTAGAGCGCTTCTTAGGGAGTGTGGTCTTGAAGGCAAAGATATTAAGTGTGGCCATATTTCTTATTATGTAGCGCCAAGAATAAATGCACCAGGTAGGATGGATACTGCCCATTTAGCCTTGAATCTTTTTCTAGAAGAAGATTATGAACAAGCCCTACAATTGGCAAAACAATTGTCAAACGAAAATCGTCAAAGGCAAATGGCAGAAGCGGAGATTCTTAAAGATGCTGAAAACATGTTATCCACTGCCCCTGTACCCGAAGTAATAGTTTTATCGTCACCGAACTGGAATCATGGAGTGATTGGAATAGTAGCCTCTAGACTAGTTGAACGATATCAGCGCCCGGTATTTTTAATAGCCGAGGAGAAAGATCTTGGTAAAGGTTCTGCAAGAGGCGTTTCAAATTATAATGTTATCGAGGAGTTGACAAAACACTCTACTTTGCTTACTAAATATGGTGGTCATAAACAAGCTGCAGGGTTTACTATTCCAATTAAAAATATAAAGTTATTTAGAGAAGGCTTGATTAAAAGTTTTAGAGAGAGTGGAGTATTGTTTCAAAAAAATTATCTCATAGATTCGGTTGTATCTTTGGACCAACTTAGTTTTGAGCTTCAATCTGAATTAGACCAAATGGCGCCTTTTGGGCTCTGCAACCCTGCTCCTATTTTGTTGACTGAGGGCTTATTAATCAAAAATATCTTTACAATGGGTAAAGATAACGAACATTTAAAGCTTATATTAGAGGAGAATAATTACGCAATCGAGGCTGTTGCTTTTAAAAAAGGAGAAGAGTTTGAAAAACTTAAACAAATAAAAAAAATTGATATACTATATACATTAGAATTTAATGTATTTCACGGGAACCAAAAACTTCAAGCTAATATAATAGATTACCGTGAATCTAATAGTTATTCCCTTTCTGAAATAGCTTGCACAGAAGAATATCAACTTGACGGATTTAGCGGTGAACTTTGCTTAAAAAAAATATTTATAAATAGGGATATTTTGGTAGAATTATATAAGTTATTAAAAAAAAGAATTAATAAAGACAATATTCTAATATGGGAGCCGGATTTAAATAATTATAATCTGCTTCATATGATTAAAATATTCGAGGAACTTGGAATTATTACCTGGCTAGCTGGGACAGGACCTTTTATCCTACGGCTTAACGCTATTAAAAAAACAGATTTAGATCGCTCTTTACGTTTTAGGGTTTTAAGTAAAAAATGAGGTGTGTCATGGTCATAGAAGAATTAAAAGAAAAATTGCTTTCGAACAATACACAATATAACATAGACAGTATTCTTAGAGCCTATAACTTTGCCTATGAGGCACACCGTGGGCAATTGCGCAATTCCGGTGAAGAATATATTCACCATCCGATTGAAGTAGCCTATATACTAGCAGAACTTGAAATGGATGAGTCCACAATTATTGCTGCCTTATTGCATGATGTCGCCGAGGATACTGATAAAACTCTAATGAATATAAAAAGTGAATTTGGAGAAGAAGTCGCAAATTTAGTGGACGGCGTGACGAAGCTAGGTAAAATAGCCTATAAGAATAAAATGGAAGTGCAAGTAGAAAATCTTCGAAAAATGTTCTTGGCGATGGCTAAAGATATTAGGGTAGTTTTAATTAAATTAGCTGATAGGTTGCATAATATGAGGACATTAACCTATCAATCTGAAAAAAAGCAAAAAGCAATTGCCCAAGAAACTCTAGAAATATATGCTCCTCTGGCTAATAGACTAGGAATATTTAGAATCAAATGGGAGTTAGAAGATTTAGCTTTTAGGTATTTAAACCCACAAGAATATTATGACTTAGTAGAGAGAATAGTTTTTAAAAGGAAGGAACGCGAGGAGCAAATTAGATCAGTAATTGAACAATTATCTGCTAAACTAAAAGAAGTGGGTATTAAAGCTGATATTGCCGGAAGGCCAAAGCATTTCTATAGTATTTATAAAAAAATGATTACTCAAAATAAAAGCTTAAGTGAGATTTACGATTTGACTGCTGTAAGAGTAATTGTTGACTCGGTAAACGATTGTTACGGAGCATTAGGAATAATTCATACGCTTTGGAAGCCTATTCCAGGAAGATTTAAAGATTATATAGCAATGCCTAAACCAAACATGTATCAATCATTACACACTACTTTAATTGGCACTCATGGCGAACCTTTTGAGATCCAAATAAGAACATGGGAAATGCATAGAACGGCTGAGTACGGTATTGCAGCCCATTGGAAATATAAAGAAGGCAAGCAAGTAGAGAATACAAACTTCGAACAAAAACTCTCCTGGCTACGTCAATTACTAGAATGGCAGCATGATTCCCGAGATGCCGGCGAATTTATGGAATCGCTAAAAGTAGATCTTTTTGCTGATACGGTTTTCGTGTTTACACCAAAAGGAGATGTAGTTGAACTCCCTGCAGGTTCTTGTCCAATTGATTTTGCTTATCGGGTTCATACCGATGTAGGGCACAGTTGTATAGGTGCTAAGATAAATGGTCGCATTGTCCCACTTGATACTAAGCTCCAAAGCGGGGATATTGTTGAAATATTGACTACTAAAACTCCAACAGGTCCAAGCAGAGACTGGGTTTGTTTAGTAAAAACTTCACAAGCCAGGAATAGAATTAGACAATGGTTTAGAAAAGAAGAAAGAGAAAAGAATATTTTTAGAGGCCGAGAAGGACTAGAGAGAGAGGCACGGAAACTTGGATTAGATCCTGGCACATCCTTAAAGGCAGAAAATATTGCTAAGTTAGCCAAACTATTTAATCTAAACAGTGTTGACGACTTATATGCCACTCTTGGTGATGGAGCAATAACCTTTAAGAAGGCATTAGCTCGTCTGAAAGAAGAAATTTTAAAAGACGAAATAGAGGTCGCACCTCAGGTTAGTCCAATTGAGCAGAAAAGGGTTATTAAATCTACAAATGGAGTTCGGGTTAAAGGAATAGATAATATACTGATTCGTTTTTCCCGTTGTTGTAATCCTTTGCCTGGGGACGAGATTATAGGGTTTATTACTAAAGGTAGAGGCTTGTCGGTTCATCGCAAGGATTGCAGTGAGCTAATAAACATGGCCGCAGAAAAACAAGAACGCTTGATAGAAGTTGAATGGGCAAAAAATATCGATTCCGTTTATCCAGTTGATATCGAAATTGTTGGAATGGATAGACCACGTTTGGTTTCAGATATAATGAATGTTATAATGGAAACTAGAACTCATGTTCTGGAAATAAATGCGCGAGTAGCCAAAAACAGGATTGCAAAGATCCATTTGAAAATCGAGGCCAGAAATCTAGAACACTTGAAATTCGTGTTACAAAGAATAGGTCGGATAAAAGATGTAACTGTTGTTAAAAGGATGCAGAGCGGAGGAGCAAATTAATGCGTTGTGTAGTTCAAAGAGTTAGTAAAGCAGCTGTAAGAGTAAACGCCGAAAAAGTAGGTCAAATTAATATAGGTCAAATTAATAAAGGTATTCTTGCTTTAGTTGGGGTTGAAAATAACGATAACGATAAAGATGTATCATGGTTGGCAGATAAGCTACTTGGCTTAAGAATTTTTGAAGATGGGCATGGTAAAATGAATTTATCAATACTTGATGTAGGTGGTGAGTTACTAATAGTTTCCCAGTTTACCCTGCTGGGAGACTGCCGAAAGGGTAAAAGGCCGAGTTTTTCGGATGCTGCTCCTCCCGCTAAAGCCGAATCTATGTTTGATAAGTTAGTTGAAACTCTGAGGGCGAGTGGGGTTAAAGTTGAAACCGGACAATTCCAAGCTAAAATGGACGTTGAGCTTATAAATGATGGTCCTGTCACAATTCTTTTAGACAGTAAAAAGAATTTTTAAAAGAGGTGAAATAATGATAAAGAGAATTGTTACCCCTGGGATGGCCGCTAATTGTTATTTAGTTTCTTGCGAGAAAACGAATAAAGCTTTTATTATAGACCCTGGAGCAGGGTGTGAAATGATATTAAACACAATTAAGGAAAATAAAATGGATATCTCTCTAATAATTCTAACTCATGGTCATTTTGACCATATTGGAGCAGTAGAATCTCTACGAAAAGATCTACAAGCAAAGGTTGCCATCCATAAAAATGATGCGGATATGCTTGTAAGCTCCGAAAAAAATTTATCAAGATTTGTGGGCATGGATATAGCCTTATCTCCAGCTGATGTTTTGCTTGAGGATGATGAAAAAATTGTGATTGGAGAGTTGGAAGTAAAGGTGCTGCATACCCCAGGCCATACTTCAGGTGGTATTTGTTTATTAACGGAGCAAGGGCTTTTTAGTGGGGATACTCTTTTCGCCGGCTCAATTGGAAGAACAGATTTTCCTGGTGGAAGTATGTCACAATTATTACAGAGCATAAAAGAAAAAATAATGATTTTAAATGATGATATAGTAGTATATCCTGGTCATGAATCAAATACGACTATCGGTAGAGAAAGAAGAACAAACCCTTTTATTAATGGAGTAATTTAATGTTTGAGGATATTATTTATATCGATAGTGATAACATTGAGGACAAGGTGCTTAGAAGCTGCAGTTCAATATTAGCAGCTTTTTTACCTGGTAAAACTGTCAGGTTCAATGCTTTAGAAGAAAATAATAGTTTTGCTGATATCCTTAAAATTAAATTAGATCCAAAACTTACCTCTATTCATCTATATTACTATGAAAAAAATAGACTGCTGTTTTACAGGGAATATGACTTATTACCTCTTGCTTATAAAAAAGAATTTATTTTGCCAGGTAAAGAAACACTGCATCAGATTCAAGTAAAAAGAGCTATGTATTTATTTTTGCAAGATCTTACTGGAAAGAGTGTTCCGTGGGGTATTCTTACAGGAGTTAGACCTGGAAAGTTGATATTTCGTATGCAAGAATTAGGAATATCTAAGGCTACGCAGAAAAAAACTTTAGCAGATTTATATATGGTAGCTGACGAAAAAATAAAGTTGCTTTGGGATATTGCCGAAAATCAAAAGAATAGCTTAAAAGAAACGTATCAAAATAAGAATAATATTGCACTATATATCAGTATACCTTTTTGTCCATCGCGTTGTTTTTACTGCTCTTTTCCGTCCAGAAGCATTGGCTCTCCTAACAATGAAAATTTATTTTTTATTTATTTAAAAGCGCTTAAACGAGAAATAGAGCTAACCGGCAGTCTTATGAAAAAATATAATTTACAAGCAGATAAGATTTATATAGGTGGAGGAACTCCAACCGTACTAAACAATGAGCAATTGACCAATCTTTTGGAAGTAATTAGAAGGAATATAAGTATGCTTCCAGGGCTTGAATATACCATGGAGGCAGGTAGGCCGGATACTCTGGACGAATCAAAAATGAAAATAATGGTAGGGTATGGTATTAACCGGATCAGTATCAACCCTCAAACAATGCAAGATAATACCTTAAAAACTATTGGGCGAACTCATACAGTAGCTGACATAGTAGCAAAGTATTATGAAGCAAGAAAAGTGGCTACTTGGACAATTAATATGGATCTTATTCTTGGCTTGCCAGGTGAAGGTTTGGATGAGGTAAAACAGTCTATAGAAAAGATATTGCAGTTAAAACCAGATAATATTACGGTTCATGCTCTGTCTTTAAAAAAAGGCTCTAAAGCATGGGAGCAGCATTATACCCATGCCCATGAGATTGACTGGTTGAATGTCCAACGCTATGTTGAACAACAGTTAACAAGCGAAGGATTTAAACCTTACTATCTCTATAGACAAAAATATATAGCTGGAAATCTGGAAAATGTCGGTTATTCGTTACCAGGCAAAGAATGTTGTTATAACATTGTTATGATAGAAGAAAAACAAATTATTTTAGGCTTAGGAGCAGGTGCAACGAGTAAGATATTCCTTGGCGAAAAACAGCATGAGAATAAACAGCATGAAAATATTTATAGTTCTAATGATATAAGCTTTTACATTGATAATTTTGAAAAGTTTAACTTAAAAAAAGAAAAAATGCTAGCAAATTTATATTATTCAGATAAGTAAAGAAAAATGGGAAATAGGTAAGCATTTAATAATAATTATGTTATAATGTGTATCATGTTCCTTGGTTAAAGGGAGGAATCAATAATGATTAAGCGTCCAAAAGGTACTCAGGATATTATCCCGGGTGTTATTGAAAAGTGGCATTTTATTGAAGAACAAATCAAAAAGATATGTTCAGAGTTCGGTTACCAAGAGATTAGAACGCCTATTTTTGAATATACGGAACTATTTCAGCGCGGAGTTGGGGAGTCAACCGACATTGTGAACAAGGAAATGTACACCTTTTGGGATAAAGGTAATAGATCGATTACTTTAAGGCCGGAAGGTACAGCATCAGTTTGTCGAGCCTATGTTGAGAATAAGCTTCATGGAAGTCCTAAACCTTTAAAATTGTACTACCTTGGTCCGATGTTTAGATATGAAAATACTCAGGCCGGTCGATATAGGCAATTCCACCAGTTTGGCTGCGAAGTATTAGGGTCAGATGACCCACTTGTCGATGCGGAGGTAATAAGTCTCGTTTGGGAGCTTTTCAGGCGTCTGAGTTTAAAATACTTGGAAGTACATATTAATTCTGTAGGCTGTCAAACGTGTCGAGCCGAATATCGGAAACTCTTACAGGTTTTTTTGGAAGAACGGAGAAACAAATTATGTAGAGATTGCCAATCACGTTTTGAGCGAAACCCAATGCGCATTTTAGACTGTAAAAATACGAACTGTCAGTCATTGACCACGGATGCTCCGACTACTTTACAAAATTTGTGTGAGGAGTGTCAAGAGCATTTTAATAGAGTATTAGCTTTGTTAACAGCCAGTAATATACCCTACAAAATCAACCCTCGAATGGTGAGAGGTCTGGATTATTATCAAAAAACGGCTTTTGAAATAATGGCTGAAGGTATAGGAGCTCAAAGTGCTATTTGCGGTGGCGGGCGTTATGATCGGCTAGTCGAAGAAATTGGAGGCCCTTCAACTCCCGGTATAGGCTTTGCTGTAGGAATTGAACGTATTATTGCTTTACTTGAAAACCAAAATACAAATATTGCCACCACTAAGGAAATAAAAGTTTTAGTTGCAGCTATAGGTGAAAATCCCAAAATAGAAGGCTTTAAACTCCTAACCCAATTGAGACAGTGTGGAATCTCCGCCCTAATGGATTTAACAGGTAGAGGCCTGAAAGGGCAAATGAAGTACGCTGATCGAGAAAAGATAAGATATGTACTAATTCTTGGGGATGATGAGTTAGCTGAGGATGTAGTAACTGTTAAAGACATGATCCTAGGGGAACAGGAAAAAATCCCCATGGACTCAATTATAAAATATATGCGCAATGAAATTGACAAAACTAGTTGTAGTGATTAGTAATATAGGAGGATTGGAATGTTAACAGAAAGAACTTCTGCTGGAATTTTACGCAAAGAAAATATAACTCAAAACGTTCATCTTTTAGGCTGGGTTCAAACCAGAAGAGACCATGGTGGAGTAATTTTTGTGGATCTACGGGATCGCTCAGGCTTAGTGCAAATTGTGTTTAATCCTGACATGGCTGATAAAGGATTTGAATTAGCGGAGAAGTTGCGCTCGGAATATGTAATTGAGGTTAAGGGCTATGTAAGATTAAGACCAAATGGTTCGGAAAATCCTAATATGCCAACAGGAGAGATTGAAGTAGTCGCAGAACAACTTAAAATCCTTAATAAAGCTAAGACCCCTCCTTTTTATATTCAGGATGGAGTAGATGTTGATGAAACAGTTCGTTTGAAGCATAGATATTTAGATTTACGTCGACCTGAAATGCAAAATATATTTATTATAAAACATAAAACTATGCAAATTATGAGACGGTTTTTAGATCAAAACGGATTTTTGGAAATTGAAACTCCTATTCTAGCGAAATCTACTCCAGAAGGAGCAAGAGATTATCTTGTGCCAAGTAGAATAAACCAAGGACACTTCTATGGATTACCCCAATCGCCTCAAATTTTTAAACAATTGCTGATGGTAGCTGGAATGGAGAAATATTTCCAGATAGCCCGTTGTTTTAGAGACGAAGATTTACGTGCCGACAGACAACCTGAGTTCACTCAGCTTGACCTTGAAATGTCCTTTGTAGAAATTGACGATATTCTCACATTGATGGAAGACTTAATTACCCAAATTTTTTCAGAAATTGCGGGCATTGATATTCCGAAACCATTTTTACGTATGAGCTATAAAGAAGCTATGGAGAGATTTGGGTCAGACAAGCCTGATATGCGTTTTGGAATGGAACTTATCGATGTAGCAGATGTTGTAAGGGATTCCGAATTTAAAGTATTTACCGATGTTTTAGCTAAAGGAGGAAGAGTAAAAGGTCTTTGTGCTAAAAACTGTTCAAAAATGCCTAGAAGAGAGTTAGATAATCTAACTAAATTTGTCAATCTTTATGGTGCAAAAGGACTTGCTTATATAGTATTGGCGGAAGATGGTATAAAATCCCCTATATTAAAATTCTTTACTGAACAAGAGATAGAAAAATTGGTTGCCAAAATGGAAGCGGAAACAGGAGATATTTTATTTTTTGTGGCCGACAAAGAAA
>JAAYSI010000116.1 GCA_012524045.1 Peptococcaceae bacterium
CTGCTATTTTTGCCATCAAAACTGTGGAATCTTAGCCTACGTTAAAGATGGCAAAGTAATTGCAATCGAAGGAGATCCGGATTTTCCGACCAACACCGGAGGTCTGTGCTGTCGCGGCAACATTAATTTATTGCATCTGGACCATCCCGACAGAGTTAATTATCCTTTGAAACGCGTTGGTAAGCGCGGTGAAGGTAAGTGGGAGACTATTCCTTGGGATCAGGCTCTCGATGAAATTGCGGCTAAACTCGCTAAAATTAAAGAAGAGTTTGGGGCAGAGGCTGTAGCTACGGCAGGGGGTACGCAGCGTACCGACGACTGGGCTAGACGCAGGTTTATGAATCTTTTCGGAAGCCCTAACGGTTTCCATAATTCTCACTTATGTTGGATTCCTACATTTATGGTCGAAACAGCTATCTGTGGTTGGAGTCCATTTGAGATTGACATGGGCTTGAGCCGTTGTATCGTTCTATGGGGACAAAATCCCGCGATTTCCACTTTACCAGAAATGGCTGCTCTTTCAGCTCTGAAGAAAAAAGGTTTAAAAATTATCGTAATCGATCCGCGTTATACGGAAACAGCGGCTAAAGCCGATCTTTGGCTGCCTTTGCGGCCGGGTTCCGACTTGGCTCTGGCTTTGGCTTGGCTTCACGTTATTATCTATGAAGGACTGGCTGATTATCAATTTATTGAAGAAAACTGTATTGGCTTTGAGGAACTGACCAGCCATGTGGAACAGTTCACTCCGGAATGGGCGGCACCGCTGACCTGGCTTGATCCTGAGCTGATTCGGGAAAGTGCCAGAATGTATGCGATGAACAGACCCGGTAATATCCAATGGGGCGTAGCCATGGACCAACAGGGTAGGGCTGCAGGGGCGGCTATTCAAGCTCGCGCTTTGCTTAGAGCCATTACCGGGAATTTAGATGCGCCCGGTACGGACTTATTGACCGGTCCTGCCCCGGATTTCCTGACTGACGAAGAAATGGAAGCCAACGAATATTTGAGCGAAGAACAAAAGGCCAAACAATTGGGTTCAGACAAATTTAAACTCATTACTTGGCCCGGCTATTCAAAGATAGCTGAAGTTACTAAGAAATATTGGGGCAAAGCGCCAACGGCAGAATGGATGTGCGAAGCACACCCGCCGACAGTTTTTAAAGCGATGATCACCGGCGAACCATATCCGATTAAAGCTCTGATAGTAAATGCTACCAACCCGATAAACTCTTACGGCGACAGCAAGCTTGTATTAGAGGCTTTAAGGAAAGTCGATTTCCTGGTTACCTGTGAATACTGGATGACACCGACAGCCTCCTTATCCGACTATGTGTTACCCATAGCCGGGGCTTTGGAGCGGCCGACTATCACCAGTAGTTACGGTTGTTCGGACTTCTTGCTGGCTTCCCAGAGGGCAATTCAGCCTATGTACGAAAGACGCAATGACTATAACTTCTGGAGAGATCTGGGTATCCGTCTAGGCCAGGCCGAGATGTGGCCCTGGGAGACCGTGGAAGATGCTTACCTATATAAACTTGAACCATTGGGTTATGGAGTGGAAACCTACGACCAATTTGTCGAATGGTTCCGTTTCTATTTCCCGGAAAGACAGTATTATAAATATAAAGATAAAGGTGGCTTTGCCACACCTTCGGGTAAGATTGAGTTATATTCCAGCGTGCTAAAAGATCTTGGTTACTCGCCTCTGCCGGAATATGTGGGTCCGGTGGAAAATGAAATAGACCATCCGGAACTGGCCGAAGAATATCCGCTGGTCCTGTCAACCGGTAACGGCTTCATGCCCTACCACCACTCGGAGCATTTCCAAATACCTCAATTACGTTATTTAAATCATGAACCTTATTTCCAAATCAATCCGGAGACTGCTAAGGAATACGGTATAGAGCAAGGCGACTGGGTCTGGATTGAAACCAGACGGGGCAGAATCAAGCAAAGAGCCGATGTAACTCAGGCCGTTGCTCCGAAAGTCATTATAACCCAGCGTGGTTGGTGGTTCCCGGAAAGAGATATAAATGAACCCGAATTGGGCGGTTGCCTGGAATGCAACACCAACGTACTGACAAGTGTGGAAGATGAAGATTGCGATCCCATAAGCGGTACTTGGGCAAATAGAGGCTTATTATGCAAGATATATAAAGTAAGTGATTACGACAGAAAGGGGGCGAACTAAAATGGCCCATTACGTCATGGTTATCGATACCCGTATGTGTATTGGCTGTCAATCTTGCACAGTAGCTTGTAGAACTCACAACGAACTTCCGGTAGATATGATTTACAATCCGGTTACCACAGTCGGTCCTAGCGGAGTATTCCCTAATTTGCAAATGGTTCATATCCCTCTTCTTTGTATGCATTGTCAAGATACTCCTTGTGTCGATGCGTGCCCGACTGGGGCCTCTCAACAACGCCCCGATGGGATTGTTTGGGTGGATGAGAAGAAGTGCGTAGGTTGTAAAGCCTGTGTTATGGCTTGTCCTTATGGTGCTCGGGTTTCCAACCACGAAAAAGGTACTGTCCAGAAATGTGATTTTTGTATGGATAGGGTGGATAAAGGGAACATTCCTCGTTGTGTCCAAACCTGCCATCAAAAGGCGCGTATTTTTGGAGATTTAGATGATCCAGAAAGTGAAGTCTCCAAGCTAATTAATGGGGAACATGTGGTATGTCTGCTGGACGAACTGGGGACGAAGCCTAATGTATATTATATTTACGGATTGGAGGCGCAAAACCGATGAAACATAAACATGATACTTGGGGCTGGATGCTGGCCGTAGACTTTTTCTTTGCCGGCATGGGTGCAGCAATGCTGGTAATAGCAGGGATTACAGACTTATTTATCGGAGAAATTACTACTTCGGTTTTGGGTAATTTTCTTGCTCCAATCTTTGTAGCAATTGGCGCCGGTTTTTTGATTTTAGAACTCGGCCGCCCATTTCAAGCTTGGCGTGTATTCATGAACCCTAAGGCCATCTTGACCTTTGGAGCTTGGAACATGCTTTTGGCCATAGCTTTTGGCTTTGTTTTAGCTTCTTTCGGAATTAAAGCTTTTCCTTGGAGTGAAATGGTTGTACTTCGGAAGATAGTTGCTGTTCTGTCAATTATTGTCGGTTTAGTTGTGGCAACTTATCCCGGGGTCTTGCTGGCTAGACACAAATCCCGCCCGTTCTGGAACGGACCGGGTATGATGGTTATCTTTTTAATGTCTTCGTTGGTAACAGGAGCAGCAGCCCATATTGCTTGTGGTTTCTTCGTTCCTGCTCCGACTGAAGTCGTTTTAGCTAAATTACCCTATTTTGTAGCTGCCTTGTTATTCTTCCAAATTCTTATTTGGATCGGCTATATTATGATTAAAATTGACGGAACTACCGAGCGCGAAGCCAAAGCAGCTGAACGTTGGCTCAAAGGGGATATTTCCGGTTCTTTCAAAATAGGTTTCTTAGTATGCGGTAACGTATTGCCCTTGATTTTGCTGTTGTTCAGCAATACGACAGCTCAAGTAATTGGTGCGATATTGGTACTCTTTGGCGGCCTTCTAATGCGTCACTTAGTAGTCAAAGCCGGCGAAGACCGCACTTGGCTGCCCGGTGAGCTAAATTATCGTTCCAAATTGCCGATTGGGGATGAAGAATTCCTGAAAGCTTGGAAGTGCTAGAAGTAGAATTAAAGGGCAACTTGGTTCCATTGTTTCAATTTTGAATATGGCGATGTCTAAGAAAAGGAGTAAGATTTATGAATCTAGATTTAGACTATACAGTACTAGATAATACCGAAAGTGTTTGTCCCGATTGCCTCGAGGTTGTCAAAGCACAAGTAGTTGTTCAGGATAAAGCAGTATATCTTATCAAAGAGTGTAGCAAACATGGCTTGAGGACAACTCCTCTCTGGCCCGACATTGAGCATTACAATTGGATGAGGGAATTCAAGTTGCCTTATGTCCCTCCGATTAGCTCCACTAAGAGAGAGAAAGGGTGCACTTATGATTGCGGCTTATGTACTTCCCATCTAAGACACCCGACTTTAGTGGAGATTGAAGTTACGGAAAGATGTAATTTACGTTGCCCGGTTTGCTTTATGGGAGCGGAGGAATCTCAAAAAGCTGCTCCGCCTGACCCTGAGTTATCTGCTATTGAGTATCTTTATAAAGAAATACTTGAGAAATCGGGGGCACAAACCAGTATCCAACTTACCGGCGGGGAACCTACCTTCAGCCCAAAGTTGTTGGAAATAGTTCGGATGGGGAGAAAGATAGGTTTTGAAGCTATAGAAGTAAATACCAACGGAGTGGTAATAGGTAAAGATCCTTCCTATATTCAGAATTTAGCAGAAGCCGGTATAAGCGGAATTTACCTCCAATTTGACGGATTAACTACCGAAGTCTATAAAACTATCCGTGGTGCTGATTTACTCGAGTGTAAACTCCAGGCCATTGAAAACTGTCGTCAGGCAGGAGTCCAAGTTGTTTTAGCAATGACGGTAATTGCCGGCATTAATGACGATCAAATGGGAAAAGTATTGGAGTTTGCTTTACAAAACAAGGATGTAATTGCCGGAATTGCTTATCAGCCGGCTTTTGGTTCAGGCCGATTTGAGGTTCCTATGGAGCAGCGTCTGACTATGGGTGATGTGATATTTAAACTGGCGGATCAAAGTAAAGGTTTAATCCAACCTTACGACTTTTGGCCTTTAGGCTGTTCTCATCCCTTATGTTCAAGTTCTACCTATTTAGTTGAGCAGCAGGGGAAAATTGAACCCCTTACCAGGCGGTTGACGCGCCAGGATTATTTTGACAGTTTCGATCCCCATAGTCCTCAAGGTTCAGTTTTCTTAGATATTGCCTTAAAAAAATTCCCTGAACTTGACCCGGGTCTTACTATTGTAATTATGAACTACATGGACGCTTTAAGCCTGGATTTGAAACGCTTAAGAGAATGTAGTATGACTGTTATTGCTAGGGATGGGCGAATTGTCCCGTTTTGCATGTATCAACTGTCTAATAGCGAAGGAAAAAAACGCCCTGAATTAGAAGCCGTCTATGGTGGTGGTAAGAAATGACCGAGCTTAGAGAGATAAAAACCAATTGTCGCTTCTGTGGTTATCAATGCGGCTTGCTGGCAACGGTAAAAAAAGGGAAGGTTTTGGCCGTTAAACCTGATCCGTCGCGTTTCCCCAATGACGAAAAGATAATGAATGGCTGCCGGCGTTGGCGTCAGGCAGTGGCCATATTAGAGCACCCGGATAGAATAAACTATCCTTTGAAAAGGGTCGGTCGTCGCGGAAGCGGCCAGTGGGAAAGAATTACTTGGGATCAGGCTTTGGACGAAATCGCAGAGAAATTGCGGCAATTAAAAGAACAATACGGCCCGGAAACTCTAGCCACCAGTATAGGCGGCCCCCATACCACATTCTGGCCTTTACACCGTTTTTTGAGTTTATTTGGCAGTCCCAACAATGTGGGTATTGGTCAGATTTGCTGGAATCCGGGAATTTGGGCTAATACTTTAACCTTTGGCTGGCCCCTTGATCTGGACTTTAATCCGGAAATAACTTCTTGCCTGATGCTTTGGGGAGTAAATCCTGCTGAATCGGACAACTCCCTATTGTGGCGTACTATTTTACAGTATAGCCGTGATTCCAACCCTCTTATTGTGGTAGATCCCAGATGCACTCGAGCTGCTGAACGAGCCAAAATCTGGCTGCCGGTTCGTCCCGGTACCGATCCGATTTTAGCTTTAGGTCTTATCAATGTGATAATTACCGAGGACCTCTATGATCATGAGTTTGTGAATAACTGGTGTCATGGCTTTGCTGCGCTCTGTGAGCATGTCAAAGATTACACTCCGACCTATGTAGCTCAGAAGACCGGAGTGAGCTCAGAAAAGATAATTGAGGCTGCCAGGTTGTTTGCTACGGCCAAACCTGCTGCTCTACACAGCGGAAGAGGTATTGATCAACTTGGCTC
>JAAYSI010000117.1 GCA_012524045.1 Peptococcaceae bacterium
GCTCCTCTAAGAATCCCGAAAATGGCTTTCCCTTGGCTGTCTCTGAGAAAAGCAGCTACCTGACCCTCTCCGTCGAGGATTAATAACACCTCAGAGCTTGTCTGATAGACTGTTACTACTTTACCCACAAGGCCTTTGTTGGTAATGACCGGGTCATCCACTCTTATTCCGTGCTTACTTCCTTTGTTAACTGTAATCGTATGATACCAGGAACTTGGATTTCTATTTATGACCACAGCCGCTATTTTTTCGAATTTATCAATATTGGGGCTGTCAAATACTTCTTCTAATTCTTGATACCTTAAAGCAGCGAGCACTTGCTGCTTTAGTTTCAAATTATCACCGGTGAGAATCTCCACCTGTCGCTTAAGCTCTTCATTCTCAGCTTTAACCGTCCGGAAACTAAAAATTGCTCGTAAATTGCCTTTAACACCATTGCCTATTTCCCAAATAATACGTTCAACTGGGGATAGTGCCCTATCTATAGCAGCCCCGACCGGATTCGGAAAATTACTGCCGAGGCTGGTTAGACGAATAGAAGTCATTACAATCAACATTATAGCGAACAGCAGAACCGCTATCCCCATCGGACTAATCTTTTTCCCCACCTAAATTTCCTCCGCTTCTAATTCTTCTGTAAAGCGGCTATCCTCCTTAGGATTTCCTCATCTTCTAAAACTTTACCTGTACCTAGCGCGACACAAGAAAGTGGATCCTCGGCGATATGAACCGGAATGCCGGTTTCATCGGCTATAAGTTTATCCATATTCTTTAACAGAGCTCCGCCGCCGGCCAAAATTATACCGCGATCCATAATATCAGCCGCAAGTTCAGGAGGAGTTTTTTCCAGGCAGGTCTTAACTCCTTCGACAATAGCGGTTACAGGCTCAGACAATGCTTCTACTATTTCCTCCGAAGTAATCTCAACATTTTTAGGCAGCCCGGTCAGCAAGTCCCGACCTTTTATCGTAAAGGTGACACCCGCTTCGGGTAGATAGGCGGCCCCAATTTCTTCTTTAATTGTTTCAGCCGACTGATAACCTACTGATAGATTATAATTCTTCTTAATATAAGCGATTATAGCCTCATCCATTTCATCACCGGCTACTCTGATAGATAAGGCCGTAACAATCCCGCCCATGGAAATAACTGCAACCTCTGTGGTTCCACCGCCAATATCCACAATCATATTACCGGTGGGTTCACTTACCGGCAGCCCTGCACCAATAGCTGCTGCCATAGGTTCTTCCATAATAATCGGTTCTTTCGCCCCAGCAGCCAACGCAGCTTCTTTGACGGCCCGCTCTTCGACCGCTGTCACCCCGGACGGAACACAGATCACTACCCGCGGCCGGGCAAACTGAAACTTAGAACCCAAAGCTCTGCTTATAAAATACTTAAGCATTTTCTGGGTCACATTGAAATCAGATATTACGCCATCCTTTAAAGGCCTGATGGCTACAATATTACCCGGCGTCCTACCTATCATTTCTTTAGCTCTGTCACCAACGGCCAATGGTTCATTCTTTTCTATATTCATCGCAACAACAGAAGGTTCGCGTACCACAACGCCTTTACCTTTTATATGTACGAGAGTATTCGCTGTACCAAGATCAATTCCTAAATCCTTTGAAAAAAACATGTTTTAGTGCTCCCTTCATATCTTTAATTTTAATTATCAAAAATATTAAATATCTGGTAGACTTTGCTTAGTTTTCCACTCTGGGTATTTTTAATACCGACTAGATCAGGCCTCTTTCTTTAAAACTGACATATCTTTTATCCCCAATAATGACATGGTCTATTACTTGAATCCCAAGTAGCTTTCCACCCTCGACCAGCCTTCCGGTTATCTCTATATCTTCCTTACTCGGTGCTGGGTCTCCGCTCGGGTGATTATGCAAAAGAATTATATGACTGGCATTGCGCCGAATCGCTTCTTTGAAACACTCGCGCGGATGTACGATTGACGAATTAAGAGAACCAACAGAAACCGGTATAATGCCCAAAACATTGTTCCGCGTACTCAGGTGCATAATCCGAAAATGTTCTCGGTCGAGCACTCTCATTTCTTCCATTACTAAATCCGCCACATCCGCAGGGGAATTAATCACAGGACGCGTAACAGGGTCAGCACAGACACTCCGCTTCCCGAGTTCTAAAGCGGCTTTAACCTGAGCAGCTTTAGCCGGCCCGACCCCATGTATTTGGGCAAGCTCGTGAACGGTCAATTTGGTCAGAGCACTAAGGCCCCCGGCTTCAATTAATATTCTCTCGGCCAGGTCAAGCACGTTTTCGCCTTTAACTCCTACCCTTAGCAGGATAGCAAGTAACTCTTTATTGGTCAACGTCTCCGGCCCGTATTGGTGCAACCGCTCTCTCGGCAGAAGATCCTCCGGCAAATCTTTAAGTCTGCGATAGTTCATCTCTTTCTCCTTATTGTTAAATTATTTCAAATTATTTTCAATAAGAAATCATAGAAAGTATTCAGTTTTGCCAAAAACTTAAACCGGAAACACACCTTTTTGCTCGAGTCTAGCGACCAATAACTCCATCGGGAGACCAATCACATTGGTAGCCGAGCCCTGTAACCCGCTAACAAACTTGCCACCTTCTCCCTGGATAGCATAAGCTGCTGCTTTATCCATTGGTTCGCCGCTGGCAATATACTCCCGGATTTCCTGTTCATTTATTTTCCGGAAAGTCACTGTAGTTACATCCACGGCAGACTCTATCTGGACCTTATTTTCAATTTCCGTAGCCAAAGCTATTCCGGTCATAACCTGATGGGTTTGCCCACTCAAGGCTTTAAGCATAGTATAAGCATCTTCTTCGTCACTTGGCTTACCAAGTATTTTTTCTCCTAAGACAACAATCGTATCAGCCGCTAAAACCAGATCTTGCGGTGAACCACCCTTGTCATTCCATACCTTATAACCGGTAAGAGCTTTACGCCTAGCCAAAGCCTGGACTGCTTCTTCTGGTGAGAGATCTTCGGCTAAATCTTCGGAAACCGGTGCGTTAACCAACTCGAACTCATACCCCCACTGCCGCAGAAGCTCTCTGCGACGTGGAGATGCAGAAGCTAACACCAGCATCGTTTTAGTCACATCCTTATGAATCACAACAAGCCAGGGTATAGAGCCCCGGCTAATGTGGTTTATTTAAGTTTAGCACCTCAGATTTTTTTTGGCAAGATATATCAGGATATATATTATTCCGACTTAATATTCCGGTATTCCTTTTTATATGCTCCGAACTTGCCCTGGTCTTTCAAAATAAGGATATATAGAGCATCTAGCAACGCTCTGGCACTAGCTCGTAAAATATTCGTAGATACTCCAATGGTCCCCCAACTATCAAGTCCACGGCGGGTTTCAACAATCACTCTTACTACCGAACCGGTTCCGGAAGAGCCGTCTAAGACTCTAACTTTATAATCGATCAGTTCACTTTCTTCGATCACCGGGAAAAAGGCACTTAAGGTCCGGCGGAAAGCTTTATCTAAAGCATGGACCGGTCCATCTCCCTCGGCCGCAATGTGTACGGATTGATCCCCGACTTTCACTTTGATTACTGCAACTGAGTCCAGTTCACCACGCAAAGGATCACTCCAGACATGATAATCTTCCAGAATAAAAGGCGGTTCAAATTGCCCGAGAATCTCCAGCAAAAGCAGATCCAGGCTCCCTTCGGCTGTTTCGTATTGGAAACCCTCTAATTCTGCCTGTTTAATCCTTTGCATCGCTTCTTCCACCAGAGGATCATCTTTTTCCAAATCAGGTCTAAACTTCCGCATTCGAGCACAGATGTTGGCCTTGCCCGATTGGTCCGACACCAGAATCCGACGCTCATTGCCCACCAAACTTGGGTCTATGTGTTCAAAAGTTTTGTTATTTTTCAAAACCGCATCCACATGCATCCCGGCCTTATGGGCAAAAGCGCTCTTGCCGACAAAGGGCTGTTTTTCGTCAAAGGGATAATTGGCCAGTTCCGCGACGTACCTGGACAGGTGAGTTATGTCTTGCATAGTTTCAGGCTCCAATACATCATAACCAAGTTTAAGCTGCAGCCATGGAATCAGGGTGCTGAGATTAGTATTGCCACACCTCTCCCCAAAGCCATTCCAGGAGCCCTGGACTTGGTTGGCTCCCGCTTCTACCGCAGCCAGGCTGTTGGCCACAGCCAAACCGCCATCATTATGGGCATGAATACCGAGAATTGGCGGTTCAAATTCGCGCAATACCGTTTCAATTCCTCGGCTGATATATTGAGGATAAGTCCCACCGTTTGTATCGCACAGAACCAAACCCGCAGCCCCGCCTTGAGTCGCTGCTTCCAAACAACTTAACGCAAAAGCCGGGTCTTCTCGCCACCCGTCAAAAAAATGTTCGGCGTCAAAGAACACCTCTTTACCGTGTTCCACCAGGTAACTTATCGATTCCTTGATAATTCTCAAATTTTCTTGGGGGTTAGTCCGTAAAACTTCATCGACATGTAATCTCCAGGTCTTGCCGAACAGTGCAATTGTATTAGCACCCGAGGCCAGCAAGTTTTTCAATATTTCACTATTTTCCGGAGACTCGTTTACTTTGCAAGTGCTGCCAAAGGCAACGAGTTTAGTGCCTTTTCCCA
>JAAYSI010000118.1 GCA_012524045.1 Peptococcaceae bacterium
AAGCAATTATGTTTGGCCATGAGGAGATAAAGCGGATTGCTAGTTTCATTGAGGAATATAGAGAAGAAGCTTTAAAAGTAGGATTAGCCAAACCGAAACGGGAAGTAATTCTGGAAGAAATACCAGAAGAAATAAGGAACAAAGTTACGGATTGGTCTTATGATAAACTGGATAGTGCTATTCGAACTGAAGAAAAGTTGGCTAGACAAGAAGCAATAGATAAAGTAAAAAAAGAGGCTTTGGAATTTTTCGCTGAAGAATTTCCTGAGCAATTGGATTTGGTTGAAAAAATAATAGACGGCTTAGTCCATAAAATTGTCCGGAGACTGATAACTGTCGAACATATCAGGCCAGATGGACGAGCTTTGGATGAAATAAGATCTATTAGTATAGAGATAGGTCGGCTGCCGAGAACGCACGGTAGTGCTTTGTTTACCAGAGGTCAAACTCAAGTTATGACAGTGGCTACCCTTGGTGCCGTTGGTGATGAATAAATAATAGACGGCTTAGGCTTAGAAGAATCAAAAAGATATATGCATCACTATAATTTCCCGCCTTTTAGTGTTGGCGAAGTCAGACCGATGAGAGGGCCGGGTCGAAGAGAGATAGGTCATGGCGCTCTTGCCGAACGGGCGTTATTGCCTGTAATTCCTTCCGAAGAGGAATTTCCTTATACTATAAGATTGGTTTCCGAAGTATTGGAATCAAATGGATCAAGTTCTATGGCCTCAATATGTGGAAGTTCCCTTGCCCTGATGGATGCCGGGGTTCCAATTAAAGCTCCGGTAGCTGGAATTGCCATGGGTCTTATCCAAGAGGAAGGCCAAATTGCTATTTTGACAGACATCCAGGGTTTAGAAGACCATGATGGGGATATGGATTTTAAAGTAGGTGGCACGTCAAAAGGTATTACGGCCCTGCAAATGGATATCAAAATTAAAGGGGTAGATAGAGAAATCTTAACCAGGGCTTTAGAGCAAGCAAAAAAGGCAAGGTTATTTATTTTGGACAGGATGCTTGAGGCTATCCCCGAACCGAGAACAGAGATATCCCCCTATGCTCCACGTATTATCACCTTCACTATTCATCCGGATAAAATCAGAGATGTCATTGGTGCAGGAGGCAAAATAATTAAAAAGATTGTGGAAGAAACTGACGTCAAGATCGATATCGAAGATGATGGAAGAGTCTTTATAGCTGCCTATGATGCGCAAGCGGGCAATAAAGCGGCAGATATAATTCATGCATTAACTCAGGATATCGAAATAGGCAAAATCTATAAGGGTAAAGTTGTAAAAATTATGGACTTTGGTGCTTTTGTTGAAGTTGTTCCTGGCGTATTGGGCTTGCCCGGCAAAGATGGCTTAGTTCATATTTCTCAATTAGATACCAATCGGGTAGCAAAGGTTGAAGATGTTGTTAAAGTCGGTGATGAAATTTTGGTTAAAGCAACCGGAATTGATAAGCAGGGAAGGCTTAATCTATCACGAAAAGAGGCTCTGGGACAAGTACAAAAGCAACAGCACAAATAGAATAACGGTAATTAGGAATTTTAAGAATAAACGTCTGTATTTCCTAACCTTAGCATATTAATTGTTAGGAGGATGAAACAGATGTTTATTTTAAATATGCCCAAATTTGGCCAGAAGTTAGTTACATTAATTCTAGCCGTTCTTGGTCTAAGTTTGCTAAAAAATGATGTGGTTAGCGTTTTTCAGCAAAATATCCCAATCCCTTTAGAGCAAGTAAACACGGAAGAACGTGTTATTGCTTTGACGGTGAATGTCGATTGGGGTGAAGAATATATACCGCAGATGTTAGAAATATTTGAAGATTTCGGGGCGGAAGTGACTTTTTTTGTGACGGGTCGCTGGGCTGAAAAAAACCCGGAATTGTTGAAAATGATGGCCAGTAAAGGCCATTCTATACAAAATCACGGTTATTACCACTCTCATCCGGATAAACAGTCGATAGATAAAAATAAAGAGGAGCTATTAAAAACTGAAAAAGTAATAGAGAATTTAATAGGAAAAAAGACTACTCTATATGCTCCTCCCTACGGGGAGAGAGGAAAAAATGGTTTGCTTGCAGCGGGTGAATTAGGCTATACTACAGTTCTTTGGACGTTGGATACAATTGACTGGCGAGCAGATAGTACGCCTGAATTAATAGTACAAAGAGTAGTTGAGCCCAAAATAAGAAATGGGATAAAGCCTGATAGAAAAGGCGCAATTGTGTTAATGCATCCAAAAGAAAATACAATAATTGCACTTCCTCAAATGTTATCCAGGCTTCAACAGGAAGGCTTCAGAATGGTAACGGTAGAAAGATTAATAACATTCAATCTATCGGGAAATACTACTCCTTGACATAAATAAAGGGGTGGTAGGGTGAAAAAAATAAAAAATAATTTAAGGAGGATATTGCTTAGTACTATTCTCTTTATTTTTTTGCTAGCAGATTATGCTAATGCCAGAATGATTTTTAGAATTGACAAGATAGATGCGTCAAGCTTTCACGAAAATTCTACAGAAATTACTATAGAAGCTTCGAAGGTTAGCGATGGAAAATGGAATCTACCGTATGTTACAGCTCATTCCGCTATTTTAATTGATGCGCAAACAGGTGACGTCTTATATGAAAGAGATGCTCACAAAAAGAGGCCAATTGCCAGCACTACCAAGATTTTAACCGCTATTTTAGCCATTGAATTAGCTGATTTGGATGAAATTACAGTTGTAAGTGAGAAGGCAGACAGAGTAGGCGAATCATCACTCTATCTAAATAAAGGAGAAAAAATTAAACTTGGCGAATTGCTTGAGGGGGCTTTGCTACGTTCCGGAAATGATGCCTGCGTAGCTATTGCTGAGCAAACAGCAGGCAGCTTGGATGAATTTATTCAATTAATGAATAAGAAAGCGATAGCTCTTGGCGCCTATAATTCGAATTTTGTTAATCCGCACGGTTTGCCGGCTAATAACCATTATTCAACTGCTTATGACCTGGCTCTAATCGCGAAATATGCTATGGAAAATCCCGTTTTTTCTGAGATAGTAGCTCAAAAATATTCCGTAGTTTCCTTTGAGGAGCCAAGTAGATCTGAATCTATAAAAAATACTAACAAACTTCTTTGGAACTATCCTTTAGCCGACGGCATTAAAACTGGTACTACCAATGCAGCGGGAAAATGTTTAGTGGCTTCAGCCAGTAATGAAGGGCGGAGATTAATTTGTGTAGTACTAAATGCCCCTGACCGTTTTGGTGATGCTCAAAGGTTATTGCAATGGGGGTTAAATAATTCGGAAATAGTTCAACTCGGGGAAAAAGGTGATCAGATAGCCAATTATATCTCCTCTGGCCTAAAAGTCCCTGCTGTGTTAGCTGAAGATGCTAAAATTTGCATTGAAAAAGACAAAGTCCAAGCAATCAAAGCCAAGATTCAGTTAAAACAAAGCCTGTATCCTCCAATCAAAGCGGGAGATGTTTTAGGGGATTACCATATATTATTGGATGGAAAAATAGTAAAAACAATTCCGCTTTTGGCGGAACATGATTCTTTAGGAAGTATAATTAATTTTTCCGGAACTTTGAATTTGGTTCTTGACCATATCCTAGATTTAATTACCCAGAAAGGGTAAAATATATTATAAATTTTATCTATACAGTTTCGAAAAGGAGGATGCAATTCCGTTGTATCAAAAGCACGTATTACCTAATGGAGTAAGGATTTTAACGGAAGAAATTGATCATGTACGCTCCGTGGCTATAGGTATTTGGGTCGGAACAGGGTCACGGTATGAGGCAGAAGGTTATGAGGGTATATCTCATTTTATTGAACATATGTTTTTCAAAGGGACTAAGAATAGAACGGCCCGTGAGCTTGCTGAGTCATTGGAAGCTGTCGGAGGCCAATTGAATGCTTTTACTACCAAAGAATTAACCTGTTATTTTGCTAAAGTCCTTGATGAGAATATTCATCTAGCGATAGATGTTTTGAGCGATATGTTTTTCAACTCTCTATTTGATAGTAATGAAATGGAAAAAGAGAAAAATGTTATAATTGAAGAAATTAAAATGTATCAAGATACTCCGGATGAGCTAATCCACGATTTGTTTTCTCAATATGTTTGGGATGGCCATCCGTTGGGTAAGCCGATTTTGGGAATAGCTGACTCTGTCAAAGGTTTGAACTACCAGAAGATAAACCATTATCTTTCCACCAGATATACTCCTGAGAAAGTAGTCATTGCAGTGGCCGGCAAGATAAAGCATGACGAAATTGTTGATAGTCTTTCAATTTTTGGAGATTTCCAAAGAAAAACTGGAGACAATGCCGACCAGAATCCACAAGCCAGTGTTGTTCGCAAAGCTATAGCTAAGGATACTGAACAGATGCATGTGATCGTTGGTGTGCCGGGGCTTGGTCAAGATGATGACGATATGTATGCTATGCATGTTATTAATAACTATTTGGGAGGAGGCTTAAGTTCACGCTTATTTCAGGAAATTCGAGAACAAAGAGGATTAGCTTATTCTGTTTATTCCTATCATTCTACCTATGTTGATACCGGTTTATTTGCAGTCTATGCCGGAACTAGTCCCAATAAGACTTCAGAAGTAGTAGAATGCATACTGCAAGAAATGACTAGAATAAAAAACAATGGGATTACCGAAAAAGAATTAAATAAGACCAAAGCTCAAATAAAGGGTAATCTTTTATTGGGGCTTGAGTCGGTAAGCAGTAGAATGAGTCGACTAGGCAAGAGCGAGATTAGTTTTGGCAGGGTAAAAACAGCGGAAGAAGCAGTAGAAAAACTGGAAAAGGTGACGTTAGAAGATATCCGAAGAGTGATGAACCGCATTTGGAATAATGAAAATGTGAGTATTCTTACTTTGGGCAAAAAGGATTTAGATATCGATTTTGA
>JAAYSI010000119.1 GCA_012524045.1 Peptococcaceae bacterium
AGCGTCTTGGGAAGGAAGGTCGATTTCCGGGGAATCCAGTGCATAACCCTCAGCTATCAATATTTGACTTTGGACTATATCGATTCCGGTGGTCATTTCAGTAATGGTATGTTCTACCTGGATGCGGGGGTTCATTTCAATAAAATAGTAATTACCATTTCTATCTACCAGAAACTCGGCGGTGCCAGCATTTACATAGTTGACCGCTTTTGCAATTTTTAGAGCATCCTCATATAATCTGTTACGCAGTTCTTGCGGTATGGTAAAAGCCGGAGTAAACTCCAAAATTTTTTGATGTCGCCTTTGAATAGAACAATCCCTTTCATATAAATGAAGGATATTACCGTATTTATCGGCGAGAATCTGAACTTCTATATGCTTAGGTCTTTCGAGGTATTTTTCCAGAAATATGTCATCCAACCCGAAAGCTTTTTTAGCTTCAGCTTTAGCGTTCTTAAATTCATTGACTAAATCGTCGGCGTTGTAGGCTACCCGCATCCCCCGACCGCCTCCACCGGCTGAAGCTTTAAGAATTATTGGATAGCCATATTTGTCGGCAAAGTCTATAGCTTCATCCACAGAATTAATCGGCTTGTCTATACCCGGAATAGTGGGAACTCCGACGCTATGAGCGATTAGTTTTGATTTAATTTTGTCGCCGAGGTTTTGTAAAGTTTCTACTGATGGACCGATAAATTCTAGGCCAGCCTTTCGGCATTTTTGGGCAAATTCCGGGTTCTCGGACAGAAAACCATATCCCGGATGGATTGCATCAACGCCCTTTTTCAGGGCTAAGTCAATGATCTCTTCCATACCTAAATAAACTTCAGTGGGTCTTTTCTTTTTGCCAATCAGGTAAGATTCATCAGAGCGGGTTCGAAATAAAGCATATTTATCCTCTTCCGAATAAATGGCAACTGACCTAATACCTAGTTCTTTGCAGGCACGGAAAATTCTAATGGCAATTTCTCCGAGGTTAGCTACCAATACTTTATTAAAAGGTTTCAAATCCATAATTTTCAAGCTCCTTTTTTATCTATTAATCTTATAGTATAATCTGCCATCAAAAAGAAGAAAAGATACTTAGCAAAAGAATACCGCACACATAATAATGTATATGTATTATTCAAATAAATCTAGGGCCATGGTTAAAATAAGCAATCTTGACAGATACTAACAATCTGAAAGGATTGTGAGTTATGTCTGAGAAAAAGCCCAAAAATATTATTTGGCAGATGCTTGAGTTAATTAGCTATAAAAAGACCAGCAGACCGAAAACCTTTATTCTGCCTGAAATGGATGAGCAGCAATCCAAACAACGGCAGGAATCCAATAAGCGACAGGAATCCGAGCAACAACAGATCCCGGAAAACCGGCAACAGTCCAAAGGCCGGAATCAAGCAGACGAACAGGCAAAAGATACTTCGCAAATACCAGGTGGACAAGAGCAAAAACATACGCAAGCGATGGTAGTTGAACGGGCCGGCCAAAGGAGAAGAATTCCTAAAAAGCCGTTAGCTGCTTCTGAGGTTAAGTCTGCCAGGGTGGAAAAAGATCAGGTTAAAACTGATGTTAATTCCAATTTGCAGGTACTGCGCCAGGCTTTTCATGTTCCGGAGAATAAGGACTTAATTATCAGAGATATTATTCTTCCGAACAAAAAAAGAGGGTTTTTAGCCTTTCTGGATGGCATGGTTAACAAAATTATAATAAATGAATATATTCTAAGACCGTTGTTGGAACAAGAAGCCACTTCCCAGTCCGGCAATACAAAGGGGATAGCCTTAGAAGATATTGTTTTAACTAATGATACGCAAAGCTTAAAAAATATCAATGAGGTAATTAGTGAGATTTTGAAAGGAAATACAGCAGTCTATGTAGATGGCTTGGACTATATCCTAATTTGTGAAACCATAGGTTTTGAGAAGAGGGGGGTAGAGACTCCTAAAACAGAGATTGTGGTTAAAGGGCCGCAAGAAGCTTTCAGTGAAAATTTGCGAACTAATATTACTCTACTTCGAAGGATAATCCGAAACAGGGATCTGGTTACCGAGTTCTTTGAAATAGGGGAGAAAAGTAGTACAGTCTGCGCTATTGTTTATTTGCAAGGGTTAGTTAATCCGCTGGTAGTGCGGGAAGTGAAACGCAGACTCGAGAATATTAAAATTGACTTTGTGGTTAGTGCCGGGATGTTGGAAGAATTAATTGAGGACAATCCTTATTCGCTTTTTCCAACCATTTTGAATACTGAGCGCCCGGATCGAACTGCCGCCAGTATTATGGAGGGGCGTGTGGCCATCATTCTCGACGGTACTCCGATTGTGTTAATTGTACCGGTTACTTTAAATGCTTTAATGCATTCTTCGGAGGATGCTGCACTTAAGTGGCACAATACCACCGCTCTAAGGATGGTGAGATTCTGTGCCTTTGCTATTGCCATTTTGCTCCCGGGTTTTTACTTGGCTTTGACTACTTATCACCATGAAATGATTCCTACGGAGCTTTTGATCGCTATCGCCAAAGCTAAGGAAAATGTCCCTTTTCCGACTATTATTGAAGTTTTGCTAATGGAGCTTGGCTTCGAACTCATCCGAGAGGCCGGTATTCGAATTCCGGGTATAGTAGGCAATACCTTAGGTATTATCGGGGCATTAATCTTAGGAGAGGCCGCCGTATCGGCTAATATTGTAAGCCCTGTACTTATTATAATTGTGGCTTTGACAGGGCTATCCAATTTTGCTCTGCCGAATTATAGTTTAGCCTTCGGGGTACGTATTCTTAGATTTTGCTTTATCTTTGCCGGAGCTGTATTAGGCTTTTTCGGCTTAGCCTTAGCTGCGGTATTGCTTACGTTGATGTTGGTCAATCTTAAATCTTTTGGAGTCCCTTTTATGTCCATTGTTGCGCCGCGGACGAAAAGAGGCAAAGACATTGTGCTCAGGTGGCCACTATGGATGCAAGAAAAAAGGCCTGACTTTTTGAATCCTCTAGATAGCCAGCGACAGCCAGAGATAGCCCGTCAATGGACCCAGCAGGATCCGGAATAAAGTTAGATGGGGATGGTAATATGATAAAAGAAGGAAAAATAGGGATGCTGGAAGCGTATGCTCTGGTAACCATAGTCATAATCACTAAAATATTCTATACCTTTCCGCTAACGACAATCAAACAAACCGGAACAGCCGCCTGGTATACCACGCTGATCTCTTGTGTCGGCGCTATAGTCTTCTTCGCTTTGTTATATTTACTTTTACAACGCTTCCCTCAAAAAGATCTTTACCAGGTATTCGAGGCGGTTCTGGGTAAAAAAGTTAGCCGTTTTATTATTCTAATTTTTTCAGTCTATTTTCTTTATTATACCGGGATTAATCTTTCTGAATTTGTAACTATTCTTAAGATTTACAGTATGCCCTTTACTCCGAAGGAGGTCCTGGTTGCTGGATTTTTGACTGTAATAGCGGCTATGGCCTATGTCGGTTTAGAGGGAATTGTCAGAGTTGCTTATGTCCTTTTTTATTTGATTATCACCGGTTTAGTTCTAATACTAATACTAGCAATTCCGTTCTACGATTTTAACAGTTTAAAGCCCTGGCTAGGCTACGGGCTAGGGGTGTCAGCCAGTGAAGGGTTTCTTAAGATCTCGGCCTATGATTCGGTAATAATTTTGGCCATAATAGCTAATTCACTGCAAGGCTTAAAATACTTTAAAAGAATCGGACTATCCTGTTTGCTGACAGCCGGAGCCATTTTTAGCATTTGCCTGGCCTGTATCTTAGCTGCGTTTCAGTATACCGCCGGCAGTGGTTACATATCTGGCATGTATCATTTATCAAGAATTATTTATTACAGTCGTTTTTTCCAAAGAGTTGAGGCTATATTCCTTTTTGTCTGGGTATTTGCTTCAGTAATAGCTATCTCAGCTGTATTTTATATAGCGTTGAGCTCTTATTGCCGGGTATTTAGCATAACGAATCATCGGCCACTTTTATGGCCTTTTCTCTTTCTTACATTTGCCTTTACTTTTTTACCGAGCAATATATATGAAATAATTAGTGTTCATGTGCGACTTATCCGTGGTTATAGTGTTTTTCTAATAGTCCCAGTACCTATCCTTGTCTTGCTGGTGTCCATAATTAGAGGCAAAAAAGGAGGGAAAGCAAGTGGCACCTAAAAAGCTTTCTTTTCTAAAAGGAGCCATTGTTTTAGTTTGTGCTTGTTGTCTGTCGCTGACTGGCTGTTATGATGCTAAAGAAATAGATCAGGAAGTGTTTACGCTGGTTATTGGCGTGGATAAAGGCACCGGGAATATGATTAGGGTCACATTTCAGGTTTCTACTTATAAAGAAGACGGCGGCAATGGTGGCGGTAGTCAAAACGGCGGTTCGGCAGCAGACACCGGCGAACTCGATGGAACTGTCATATCAACAGTTGAAGCTCCTTCGCTGATTGAAAGTATCAATATGCTTAATTCGGCATCAAACAGGCAAATATCCCTATCTCAGACCAAAATGATAATCTTCTCCGAAGAATATGCCAGGGAAGGAGTTGGCCGCTATATCGAACCTTTAACCAGGTTTCGGGAAGTGGGGGAGCTGATGCGGGTACTGGTTTGCCGCGGCCGGGCAGAAGACTATATCCTAGAAAATAGAAGCTTTATCGGAGGTAGTTTACCTAAGGATATTGAACTATCCTTTCTGCAGTCCGCCAACACCGGATATTATCCTGATGTTTTTCTTAATGAATTTTATGTCAGGCTTTTATCTCCATATGCGCAGGCTATAGCAATTTATACCGCCATAAACGATTTTGACAGTTTGCCCGAAGACGGTATGGAAAAAGGAATAATCGAACCGCATCCTGATTTAAAACCGGGCGAAATCCCACGCAAAGGCGGTAATAAAAGAGAAATGCTTGGGACAGTGGTGTTTAGCGGGGATAAAATGGTCGGCTATCTTAATCAGAATGAAACCCGTTTTTATTTATTGGCTACCGGTAAATATAAAAGAGGCTTATTTACTTTAGACGATCCGAAATCAGCGGGGGATTTTATAGTTTTGGAAGTGACGGCTCACGGGGCTCCAAAGGTGACAACGTTTCTCGAAAACGAGATTCCTTATATTTATCTGGAGATGCTTTTGGATATTGACATAGCGGCTATCCAAAATAGGGAAAATTATTTTCTAAATCCCAGTGCCTATCTGGAATTAGAAAAATATATAGAAACTTATTTTGTTCGTGGTATGGAAGAAGTAATTAGGAAAACTCAGCAAGAATGGAACTCGGACATTTTTGAGTTCGGCAAAAAAATAGCCGGCAATTTCTGGACTATTCCTCAATTTGAAGAATACAACTGGCTTGAACGCTACCGGGAAGCAAAAATTGATGTTAAAGTCAAAGCTAATATTAGCCGGGCCGGCTACTACTTTCATCCAAGGCCAATTGAGCCCGAAAAATAGAAGGAAAGTAGGATAGAATATGCTAAAGATTACAGCTTTCATATTTATTTTAGCCGCAACTTATTATACATTTACTTATGGCAAAAGCTTGTGGGTTGAGGATAAAAACAAACTGACTGCAATCGGCGCAATGTTTGTTGCAGTTGCAGGTGCTATTGCCTCAATTACTCTTATTCTTCTTCGTAGTCCATAATTAACCAGTATTTATTTTAGAAAAAAGCAAAGATTACTAATACTCACCTGAACATTCTGTCTTGATTTTTTTATTTGATAATAGTTCTGAAAAAAGGAGTTGACTCAGTTTGTCGCGGATTCAACTAGCGCCGCATGAAACTTTTCAAATTCATGAACTTTTACAACTGAAGAACAACTTTGCATTAAAAATTGCCGGCCTAACCGACAGTATAGCAGACCCTAAACTGAAAATACTACTCGAGACCGATCTTCGAGATTCCCAGCAACAAATACAAGAATTAAGAGATTTCCTGCAAGCTTCAATCGAACCTAATCAGTAAAACTGTAGCTAGAGGGGATATTTATGGTTAATATAATCCAAGATGTGGCAGGTGTGGACTTTATGACTGAAAAGGATATTGTCACGGAATTATTACTTACAACTAAAAATGTCTTGAACAGGTATTGTATCGCAATTGGGGAAACAGCAAATCCTGAATTAAGAGAAACTTTAAAAAAACATATAAATAAACTAATTGATTCTCAGAGCAATCTAATAAACTATGCTGTGGGAAAGGGATATTACCGTCCGTACAATCCGTCGGAACAATTTGAAGATGATCTAAAAAAGGCTTATACTACTCTAGATTTAGAGCCATGGAAATTATAATCGACTGAAGAATTCTATGGCCCCAAAAGAGATCTACCGATCGTAAGATCGTAAAACATTTTTTAGAATAAAATATAGCAGCTTACGGAACACTAAGCTTGTTAGCTTGTGTTTATTTTTTTTTTGAGGGTGGCTATGTTTTCAGAGCTAAAACGTAAAGCAAAACAGCTAAAAAATCTATATAAATCGCAACAAAAAACAGCTCCCGGACAAAATGAGGCAGCTGCTCAACCGGAGCCAATACCTGTTACTTTGACGGAGATAAAAGAGAAGCTAAGTTCTGTGTTTACCGGCTGTGATGATTTTAGAACTCGGGAGATTTTTATTGGTAAAAGCCAAAAAAAATGCCTTATCACTTATATCGATAATTTAGCGAATAACGAATTATTAAACAATAATATCGTTAGACCATTACTCTTAACCGAGCTGCCTGAGAATTTCATTTTGGAGAATAGCTCGAAGCTTATTGAGATCCTCGCAGATAGAGTATTCTGTGATTCTTCTATAGAGATGAAAGATGATTGGCATAAAACAATTGAAAGCCTTATGTCGGGCGATACGGTTATTTTTGTTCCGGGCAACTCTAAAGCTTTGGTTGCCGCCAGCCGAGGCTGGGAAGCGAGGAGTGTGAGCGAACCTCAGACTGAGACGGTTGTTCGAGGGCCGAGGGAAGGTTTTATCGAAGATATTGGGATTAATTGTGCCTTGCTCCGGCGTAAATTGAAAAACCCCAATCTAAAGATGGAACGTATAACCTTGGGCCGGGAATCTAAAACCCCAATTTGTATTTGTTACCTGCAAGGGATAGCTGACCAAAAATTAATCGAGGAAGTCAAAAGCAGGCTAAGTAAAATAGACATAGATGCCATTCTTGAATCAGGCTATATTGAAGAAATGATTGAAGATGCGCCGCTTTCATTTTTTCCTACTGTGGGCAACAGTGAAAAGCCCGATGTGGTAGCGGGTAAAATATTAGAAGGAAGAGTGGCTATAATATCTGACGGAACTCCTATAGTTTTGACTGTTCCTTACCTATTTATAGAAACTTTGCAGAGTAGCGAAGATTACTATAGTAGTTCGGTTACTTCAAGCTTTTTGCGTGCCATACGAATAGTTTGTTTTTATGTATCAATTTTATTGCCCGGTCTCTATGTAGCCTTGCTGGGGTTTCACCAGTCTGTCCTACCATTAAACCTGCTCCTAACAATAAGTGCCAGCCAAGAAGAGATTCCTTTTTCTCCTCTTGTTGAAGCTTTATTTATGGGACTAACCTTTGAAATACTGCAAGAAGCCGGTATCCGGATGCCGAGAGCGATTGGTCAATCTATAAGTATAGTAGGTGCGTTGGTTATCGGTGAAGCGTCGGTCCGAGCCGGCCTGGTAAGCGATCCAATGGTTATTATTACGGCAACTACTGCGATTACAACCTTTATATTACCACCTTTGCAGAGAGTCTTACCCTTCTTCCGGTTAGCTTTTACGGTTATTGCTAATGTCCTTGGCTTATTAGGTATTTTTTTGCTTTTAATTGCGATGGTTGTTCATATGTGCAGTTTGAGATCTTTTGGTGTTCCTTATATGGCACCGCTTGCTCCTTTTGTTCCGGCAGATTTAAAGGATGTTTTTTTTCGGGTTCCGCATTGGGCTATGCAGACCCGCCCTCAGTCCTTAACTTGGCAAGAAACAAGTCGAGTCAAAGGGCGATTGCCTAAGAATAAAAAAGGGCTTTCACCAAAGAAATAAAGGCTATGGGGGTGAGCAGATGGGTAAATCTCTGAGACGAATAGGGCTTGTCTTAGTATGTAATCTGCTGTTGACCGGTTGCTGGGACAATATAGATGTAAGCGAATCTCATTATGTCACAGCTATGGGTATAGACAGAGCTCCTGACGGCCTTTACGAGTTAACTTTTGAATTTCCTACGCCAATTTTAACCGGACAAAACAAAGAAGGAAGCGGTGGCGGCGGCGGGGGGGAACAAAAAAGTGTCGCCGTTGTAACAACCAAGGGGGATACACTTTATACAGCAGCGAGAAATATAGTCGAAAAATTAGCTCGGAAGGTAATTCCATCAAAAATGGAGCTATTAATAATAAATGAACAGGTAGCGCGCGATGGCCTTATGGAAGTTTTTGATTTTATGGAAAGACAGCAAGATACGAATATGGTTGCTAATATTTTGTTGGTTAAAGGTGCTACAGCTAAAGAAATAATGCAAGTTGAAAGCCTGCAGGAGAAAATACCCAGTCAACATCTGATGAAGTCCATTAAGGTAAATCAGGATAATTTGGGCACCAGCAAAGAAGCCAGGGTTATCGATATTATAAAAGAAGTTGGCCTTCCCGGCCGGGATCCTTTACTACCGGTAATTGAAATAGAGCAAAGGGCAGAACCGCTAAAAGTAAAAGATTTGGGCATCACAGGCAGTGCAGTGTTAAAAGATGGTAAACTTGTGGGCTATCTTGATGGGGTCCAGACAAAAAGTTGGCTTCTTATAGAACATAAAGGTAAAATCAGCCTTTATTCGGTACCACTGGCCGAGGCTGAAGGAAATGCAGTTTTTGAGGTAATCTCTACAAAAGCGACTAAAAAGGTGGAATTCCTTCATGATGATAAGCCTAAGTTCATTATAGAACTTAAAGTAGTGGGCAATATCGGCGAAAGTCAAGTCAGCATCGATCTAACCCAACCGGAAAGACTGACTTCTTTTAAAGCTCAAGTAGCCCAAATCATTCGGAAGGAAATTGAAAATACGCTACTAACTTCTCAACAATATCAAAGCGATATATTTGGTTTTGGTAGTCTAATCTATAAAAAACATCTTACCCAATGGCGAAAAATGCAGGATAACTGGGCAGAGCTTTATAGTAAAGCGCCTTATGAAATTGAAGTAACAGTCCAAGTTAAGCGATCGGGCTACACAAGAAAGTCGATAGAAGTGAAATAGATCTTGCTTAAAGGTTTTGCATAGAAATAAAAGGGATTCGAAAATACTATGATTATAAATCTGTTTATTTTAGTTACTATTTCCATAATCATTGTGCTGCTCGATTTTCCGCAATTAGTCCAAGCCAAGGCTAACAAAAAAATTCTAGTTGCCTATTGTATCCTTTTATTTTCAGGATTAATTTTAGGTGCTTTATTACTTCTTGATCGGGCACCTCAAAGTCCGCTATTATTGCTTCACCGTCTCCTAAATTACTTTTTGGGGATATAAGGAATGATTAGGGAAGTCAAAATTTCCGGTTACCAATTAGGGATATTAATAATGGGCTTTCTATTTGGGAGTTCGGCTGTGCTGAATCCGGCAGTAG
>JAAYSI010000120.1 GCA_012524045.1 Peptococcaceae bacterium
ATAGAATCTTTTTGAACGAAGTAAGTTATTGACAATACATAGTAGAGACTATAACATAAATGAATAAGATTTTTTCCAAAACTTGATTTATTAAATAATAATCTACTTGAGGTGTATAGTTAATGTCGTTATTTGTTGTACAAGGAACAATGGAACAAGGTTTGATGTATGCGATTATGGTATTAGGAGTTTATTTAAGTTTTCGGGTCCTTAATTATGCAGACCTCACTGTTGATGGAAGTTTTACTTTGGGCGCCGCGACAGTAGCCGCTTTAATAACGGCAGGATTTAATCCGTGGTTTGCTACTGCAGTCGCCTTTTTTAACGGATGTCTAGCAGGAACCGTTACCGGCATGCTTCATACAAAGTTCAGAATTACTCCGTTATTATCTGGCATATTAACTATGACAGCCTTATATTCAATCAATTTAAGAATAATGGGAAAAGCAAATATCTCCTTATTAAGGACAAGAACAGTTTTTACGGATTTTACCTCACTTCCATTTTTAGATAAATATGGTGTTCTCTTGCTTTCTCTTTTAGTAGTTTTTGTTATTGGAATTCTTGTTTACATATTTTTGCAAACAGAATTCGGTCTAGCTTTAAGGGCTACAGGTGACAATCAAGTAATGATATGTAGCTTAGGTGTTAACACTAATCTTACGAAAAATATTGGATTAGCGCTATCTAATGGTTTTATAGCTCTTTCAGGGAGTTTAGTAGCCCAAAATCAATTATTCGCCGATATTAGCATGGGAATTGGTATGCTTGTAATCGGATTAGCATCGGTAATCATTGGTGAAGTATTGATTGGTACTTCTTCAATTGGGCGTACCATTGCCGCTGTATTAATTGGCGGTGTTATTTATCGTTTTATTATTGCTATCGTACTTCAATTAGGCTTAGAAGCTACTGATTTAAAACTGGTAACTGCTTTAATAGTTGTTATTGCCCTAGTTTCCCCCGGCATTAAAAGAACAATCAATTTATCTGTTAAAAATGAATAGGGGGTTTAAGTATGCTCAAAGTAGATAAAGTAACAAAGATATTTAACCAAGGTTCTGTAAACGAAAAAATAGCACTTAATAAGATTTCTTTTCATTTAAACAAGGGGGAATTTGTTACTATCATCGGAAGTAATGGTGCCGGGAAATCAACTTTTCTGAATGCTATTGCCGGGAATTTTTTCGTTGACGCCGGAACTATCACTATAGGTGCTAAAGAAGTTACGAAATTACCTCAACATAAAAGAGCATCTTTTATTAGCAGAGTTTATCAAGATCCAATGTTAGGAACTGCTGGTAGTATGACAATAGAAGAAAATCTGGTCATGGCTTTAAAACGCGGTGAAAGACGCCGGCTGCGTCTGGCAATTAATAATAAGACTAGAGATTTTTTTCGAAGTCAATTAGAAAAATTAGGGCTTGGATTAGAAAACAGGCTAACCACAAAGGTGAGCCTGTTATCCGGGGGTCAAAGGCAAGCTTTAACCTTATTAATGGCAACTATTAAAGAGCCAGAACTATTATTACTAGATGAGCATACTGCTGCTCTTGACCCTAAAACAGCTGATACAGTATTGAAATTAACCTGTGAAGTTACTAAAAACTCCAATTTAACTACTATGATGATAACACATGATCTAGATCAAGCACTTAATGTCGGAGATAGGACCATAATGATGCACGAAGGGACAATTATTCTTGATTTAAAAGGGACTCAAAGAAAAAACACAACTGTTAATAGCCTCTTAGAAATGTTTGAACAAGCCAGCGGAACTCACTTCCTCAATGATAGAGCTTTGTTTTCTTAAACAATTCGGATAAGAGGATACTCTTAATTTTAAACTTTTTTTCTTAATCTTTTAAACCCATACTTATATATGAACCAAGCAGCCACTAATAAAATTCCTACAGGGAGAGCGTACCCCAAAAAAACTACAACATAATTCAATGAATTCCATAGGAAACTTATCGTTTTTATTAAAGCATTTTTAGCAGCTAAAAGCGTGCTTTGGAAAGACAGAGGACGCCAAGGATCGTTTACATTGAGAGTGTTTTGGTTTGAGCTTATATTAAGTCTTACTTCCGAATACTCTACCTTATTATCCCAATACCTGAGCTGACCTTTTAAAACCTCTATCTCACGCCGAACGTTAGCTAAGGAATCTTCAATTCTTAAAATTTCTTCAACCGTGTTAGCTTTTTGGAGTATTTCTAAATAGCGTTTTTCTTGAGCTTCCCAGGATCTTAGCCGGGTTTCTACATCTAGATAATCCAAAGTAATGTCATTAGTAAATAAGTTTTGGTGAGATATTGTTCCAAATTCGGGAAGAATATTTTTAAAATTCTCAAATTCTGAGACAGGTACTTTAATAGTTAGATAGGCAGTTACTTGCTCGTCAATGTTATTTTGTCTGGCTTCTGAAATATAGCCACCAATTGATTTTACTCTTTCTTCTATTGCTTTCACCGCAGTACTAACATCATTTGCCTTAAGTGATGCTTCAAATGTATAAATGATTTTAGGATCTATCAAATCAGCAGCCAAAGTATTATTATCTTGGTGTACTCCACCACTTCCACCATCAAACGTTAGACTACTATTTTTAGCTGAACTTGATTTAAAGACTTCCGGCATCGCTTCGTTCTCTACTACTATATTCGGGGCTGCTGGGGCAGCTATTTCTGCACCCCTATACCCTGATTCTTGGGCTCCGCTCAAATCCGTTGATTTAGCTTTAAACATTGAACCTGTTCCGGGAAAATAACCGAGTGAACCTACATATACTGCTAAAACCACTAATGCTGCAGCAGAAAGAGTTTTAAAAACTTTTTTATTTAGAACTTTATTTTTTATAGTATTAAATAAATGACTTGTTTTGCTGTTAGGCTTATTAGCTGTTAATGAAGCATCTAGTCTATTTACTACATTTTCATTTGAGCTATCAAGAGTCTGAATATCTTGAATTTTCTCCAAGGTTTTTTCTTTTATTCTGTTTTTAAGGTTGTCATTTTGATGAATGTAGCTGAAAAATTCTCTCAGGCGCATCAAATCACCATCTTCTTCCCACATGGCTGTTATTCTATCCTTATTCATACACATTCACCTCCAGCCATTTCTGATTTATAAATAGTTCGGAAACTTTTTTTGGCGCGGTACAACATACTATCAACCGCTTGTTGAGTTGTGCCAAGTATAGAAGCTGTCTCCGAGGAGCTGAAGCCTTCTATCAATCTTAGCTGAATTACAGCAACCTGGGGCTCGGTTAATTGAGCAAGAGTATTATTTACGGATAAGATAGTCGCTAGCTCTTCGCTATAATCCCTACTATCCGAAGAATTTTGGATTTCTTCAGTTATGGGGATTATTTTTATTTCTTTTCTACCTCGGTAAAAATCAGCGATATAATTTGCTGCAATACGTAAAGCCCAATATTTTAAAGAACTTCTTCCTTCAAATTTCGAGATGGATTTCCAGATTTTTGCCATAATTTCCGCAGTAACATCTTCAATTTCTGAAGAAGGAATCCTTAAATAGACATATCTATACACAGCCGGAAACAGCTCTTCATAGATTTCGTCAAAAGAGACATGTTTCACGTATATTCCTCCTTTAGTGGAATCAGCTACAAAGTCCTACACATAGTTAGACGTATAAATTAACGAAATCTGATTCCTATAATCTTTAATAATAAAAAGACTTTAAAATTAAAAACTTCAATTGCCTAGGTTTTTTTATTTTCTAAACAGGAAATAACCTAATACCATAGAGGTAATAACTAAAAAAGCAGGATGAATAAAGGGCAAAAATAACATGATTATGAGAGCAATAATTGCTAGGCTCCAGGTAGGCTTATTTTTTAAGGCCTTTACCCCCATTGAAATAGCTGTTTGGGCTAAAAGTACTGCTACAACAGGCCGAACACCTTTTAACATTGCCTGAAGTGCTGGCGAGTCTGCAAAATTGATTATTAGCCCCCCAAGAAATACTACAATAAGCGTTGTTGGCAAAAAGACACCAATTACGGCAACAGAAGCACCTAATAGTCCTTTGACCCTATAACCAATAATACCTGCTAACTTAGTGGCAATTGGAGCTGGTAACGAATTTGAAATGGCTAAAATATCTCCAAATTCTTCATTAGATAACCATTTATATTTATTTACAACTTCTGCTTGTACTAGAGGAATAGGAGCTGGTCCTCCTCCGAAACTAAAATTACTTGCCCTAAAAAACGCAATAAATAAATCCCAAAGTGTTTTCATAAAAAACCTCCTCGTTTCCTCGATCATACTTAGAATAT
>JAAYSI010000121.1 GCA_012524045.1 Peptococcaceae bacterium
CCTAACGGTCAACTTTTTGTGAAATAAGCAAATAACAAAATAAAATGTGTATTAATTTCTCACCAAATATAACCCTAAATAATCATAATATTTTTAGATAATGCTTGAAAAATCTTTAATTGTCCCAGCTCGTTCTTAATTGGCATGGTATTTGCACGTATAGTAGGGCGCAAATCAGCAACTATTGAATTTTTATTACCTACTTCAACCTAACAGTTTTAGCAATATTCAGAAAAAAGCTAAAAGGAGGTCGATTGAGGGGAACGGTGTTTAACATTATGACATGTTTAACATTATTACAGCTATTTAACTACTATAGGAGGGATTAAGGTTAAAGTTTGTGAAAAGTAATCCATTCGCTAATCTAAAGATCTTGTAATTTCCTATTTCCAAAAAACTGATATTTCTAGCAAAAACCAATTATCTATAAAAATTTAGGAGGGAAGTTTATGACCCTGAATAGAAGAGATTTTATTAAAAAGGCCTCTTTAGGTGCTGCCGTTGTTGCCGGTTCTAGCTTTTTAATCGGCTGTAACAATACAGAGGCAACCGCCCCTGCTCCGGCGCCTGAAACCTGGGATCTCGAAACCGATGTGGTCGTAGCCGGCGGCGGTAACGGTGGATTAAGTGCTGCTGCAGCAGCTGCAGAAAGCGGTAAAAAGGTAATCCTCTGCGAGATTAGTGCTTTCTTAGGAGGCGGCTCTGCTTACTCCGGTGGAACAATTCATAGTGCCGGTTGCGATGATTGGGAAGAGTACAGGGCTCATACCGAAGACTTACACGATCCTGTGCTTGCGAAAAAATATGTAGAAACCTTCCGGCAAGAGTATATCCCTTGGCTACAAAATAACGGAATACCCCTTACCCGTCATCCCGGCGGCAAATTATGGCAGAGCGACTGGGGAATGGGCTCCGGCGAACAAGGTTATCTAAGACATAAGGCTTATTTTGATGCTCTGGCTGCTTATGCCGAAAGCAAAGGGACCACTATCATGACCCAAACCCGGGTTTTACGCCTGGTAACCGATGAAAATGGTATGGTCTGCGGCATTCAAGCAATTAAAAAAGGTGAATCCGCTCCTATCTTCATTAAAGCCGGGGCTGTTGTACTGGCCACAGGCGGTTTCCAATCTAACAAAGGTTTATTGGCCAAGTATCTGGGGCCCAACGGTGATGTGGCCCGGAATATGGGAGTCCCCTATAACACAGGAAGCGGCATGCTCATGGGGCTGGGCGTTGGAGCTATGACTGCCGGCAGTTTCGCCACATTCTCCGGCACCTTCTGCGGAATAGTTCCCGGCCCCTTTACGGAGGATGATCCGGAAGCCTATGAGAAAGCCCGCGCCGGCGATCCCGCTTCACTACCCGGAATCAGTAACGGCCGTCCCGCTGTGCCCATGTGGATTAACTATCTTTTCCCTGACGAAACTCAAGGAATCCTAGTAAACCTACAAGGTAAACGTTTTGTCGACGAAACCCATCCGATTGACGCTAAGTACGCCCGAATTCCGCAAGAAGTAATGAAACAAAGAAGAGCGATGGCTTTCATGATCGGCGACCAGACTATTCATGACAATGTAGCCGGCTCCGCAGCTCTGATTAAAATGTATCAGGAGCAAGGTGGAAAAGTTGTAGTAGGTAATACCCTTGAGGAATTTGCCAATAAAATGCAGGAAGTCCATGGAGTATATAAAGGCAGCTTATTAAAGACCATCAATGACTACAACAAAGCAATCGATAATGGAACCACCGATAGTCTCGAAGTATCAAGAACCCTAAATCATAATAAGATTGTAGCTGCTCCCTTCTATGCCATCCCGGTAACCACCTGTATTTACCATACTTTCGGCGGTTTAGCTATTAATACCAATGCTCAGGTTTTGGATCTGAATAGAGAGCCAATCCCGAATCTTTACGCTTGTCCTCCATGTGCTGCCATATTTAGAGAGGTATATTGCGGCGGTATCGGCGTAGCCGGAACTTACGGCTATATTGCCGGTAAGCACATCGCTTCCAGATAGTTTTACGCTCTCTCCTCTCCAGCCGTTCCGTCCACTTCCTCCTAATAAATATATAATAAAAAGCA
>JAAYSI010000122.1 GCA_012524045.1 Peptococcaceae bacterium
ATACAATTCTTTCGGGTTCAAAATTGTTTTCAAATTCTCTAATGGCTTTAAAGACCCAGAGGAATCTTAAAATACCATACGCCCCAGGCGGTTATTATTATAAATAGCGGGTAGGCTAGATGCGGTTTTTTGTGATGAAGTAAGATCCCTGGAAACATCACACAGTTGAAAAGTAAGGAATATCCTAAGCGCCAACCGTTAAAATATTGAATATAGGCAAAATAGGATAAAATAGTTTCCCCTATCATATAGATGGCAACCCATTTTAATAGATGTCTTAACTGCTTGCGCCAACCATGTGGCCAGTTAGATAAAAAGAGCAAGGCTGTGCCCGGCAGCAAAATAAAACAGTGAATTATCTCTTCCAAGGTATAAGAAAAAAAAGAAGGGATCATTTTCCATAAAAAATAGTTATTAGTCAGAGCCAGCACATTATAAAGCAAGCACATCATAGTGGCGAAAAGCATTGAGGCATGATATTTGCGCCAATTTTTCCAATCAGCCCAGCGCCAAACCGCCAGAATAATTAATAAATCAACCGCTAAATTCATGATTTCTCCTTAAAGACATCAACAAAATGACTACCTTTTTTTATCCAGGAATATGGGCTAATTTTACCCCGGTGATATCCGCCACAAACGGATCAACTGCCACCAAATCTGCTTTGGATAACTCCTTAATACTAGCTTTACCCATAGAGCTTAGGGACATCCGCATTTCCAGAGTGCAGGATTTTAGAAATAAATGTAAATTTCCGGCTCCCTTTTTGCTATTAAAACGCCGGGAATATTTGCCGATATTCCAAGAAAGGGCCGTATGGGGTTCAAAAGGCATAGCTTTTAGAACCTGGGTATGTGCCGTTGCAAAAAGTGCGGCAGTCCCAATATAAACTGCATTAGCACCCAAGGCCAAAACCTTTAAAATATCTCCTGGAGTAATTAGCTTGCCGTCAATTATAAGATCAATTTCCTTTTTGGCTCCTAGCTTTTCCAGATATTTAACTGCCCGACTTAACGCAATTAGAGTTGGCAAGCCATGATCATCCAGTAAGGTAGGCGGTGCGCCTTTAACTGCTCCCTCGGCTCCACTGACAGCAACATAATCCAAACCTGCTTCCAGACACCAAGCAAGGTCTTTTTCCAGCATGTCCCCCGCAGCAATTTTAGCGCCAATCGGAATACTGTCAGTAATACTCCTTAATTCTTTGACTTTTTTCAGCAAATCCTCAGGACGCTCAATTCCTGGAATGCGGGCCGGATATACTACCCGTTCTCCTTTTTGGCGCCGGAACATTTTGCGCATGTTTCTGGTCATTTTCTGGGCCGGTAATATCCCAAAGGATCCGCCGACCGCACCCTGACCAAAATGTAGTTCCAGTGCATCGGCCTGCCTTAAGATATGCGGTTCTTTACTCCAGTCCCCTCTGTTATATTGTAAAATAAGCTGTTTCGCCGCCCGGCGTTCCCCAGGCAAGACTCCCCCCTGCCCTGTATTAAAAGCTGTTCCGGCTAGAGTAGCTCCCTTCGCTAAAGCAAGCCTGAACTGTTCGCTTAAGGAAAAGCCATAACCCATCCCACCTATTAAGATCGGTATATCTAGAACTAACGGTTTGCGGGCTTTACGGCCGATTATGACACTAGTATCCACCTGTTCTTTTTCCTGAAGTGGCATAGTGGCAATCTGCGCAAAGGAAAAAAGCAAATTGTCAACCGAAGGATATTTTTTAGGACTACCGAGTGGGCGTTTGACGACTTCTCCCGATTCTGCTCTTAAATTCATTTCCACAATCTTTTGAAGCCCTACCCGTGAAGCGGCCGTAACAAATTCCCAAAGATTTTCGTGATATTCGTCCGTCATAATTAGTTTGGCTGTTTTTCTAAAGAAACGTTTAAAAGCAAACCTCGCTCCTAATTTGACACCTACTATTCCGCCAATAGCTAGTAATATTCCTGACAACAATTTTTTTTGCTGCTTTTTGCGCATACTAGATCCCCTTAACATATTACTTTTCATTCAGAACATAATTTTCACGAGTTTTACTTTTTCTTAAACCTTATTTTTCTTTAGGCTTTTTACCTTACTAATAATTAAAAGTAAGATTGGAATAAGTATTTCCATTGGAAGTGCATAGAGCGGATAAACCTGAGCTGTCCAATCCAGCATTTGAAAAATATCCTCATAAAACCAGATGGCCAGCACAACACATAAAAAGCATAGCGGCAAACTAAAAAGCTTGCACTTATTGTAATTTAGCATTTGAGTGATCCCTATTGCTGCTGCATACAAACAGATAGTAATCTTAATCCACCCACCCAATAATAGATTAACCGAAATAAGCGGTTCTAACTGGAGCCAAGGGATTAACTCCGTACTTAGATTGGGCGGAAAGACTAGCCTTGTAATTAAATCCGGACCTAAACTCATTAGATCACGAAAGGTAATAGCTAAAAGAATTAAACCCATCAGTAACACGGAAAGCAGGGTTACTTTTTGTAAACTCTTAGTAGAGGACAAAGCAGGAAAGATCATTAGGAAAACCACCAATTCTCCGAAAGGGAACGTCAAAAGATTAAATGATACTTTAAGTACCGGCGCTAAGCCATTTTCTAAGATCGGAAAAATACTCTGAGGATCGTACTCCCCGACCAATAAAATAAAAATAACGAATAAAAATAAAAATAAATAAGGTATCAACATTTCCGCCGCTCTGGCCGTAACTTCTAGGCCCGAACGCAAACAATAGCCGACTAATAGAGCAAAACAACCCATTATAAAAACTTCCGGCGTATCGAAAAAAACACTAACGGCCATATGTTCACCAAAATCTCTAAGCACAAGGGCAGCAAGATGAATAAAATACGAGATATATAATAATGTCACCAAAGTCCCAAGATATTTACCAAAATGAGCTTTTAGAATCTCGACTAAAGATTGCTCCTGGTTCAACAAAGAGAGCTTTACATATATCCAGATTAACCCCAAACCCTGCACTAAACCGAAGATATTAGCCAGCCAAGCATCTTGGCCGGCGGCTACTGCCGGATTCAGCACAGCCGAATTCCCAAATAGAAAG
>JAAYSI010000123.1 GCA_012524045.1 Peptococcaceae bacterium
ATTTGTGTTGTTTTCATCTATATCTTGATTGTCTAACAAGAAAATTACTCCGTCAATTACTTCGCTAAGGTTATGCGGGGGAATATTTGTAGCCATACCGACGGCAATCCCTGAAGATCCGTTTACTAATAAGTTGGGAAATTTTGCCGGTAATACGGCCGGTTCTTTTTCTTTTTCATCATAGTTGGGATTAAAATCAACAGTGTCCTTATCGATGTCTTCCAACATATAAGTTGCTAACGGAGCCATACGTAATTCGGTATAACGCATCGCTGCAGCCGAGTCGCCGTCTACCGAACCAAAATTGCCGTGACCGTCAATTAATGGATAACGGCTGGAAAAATCCTGAGCCATTCGGACTACCGCATCGTAAATTGAGGAATCACCATGCGGGTGGAATTTACCCATACAATCTCCGACAAGACGCGCAGACTTACTGTATGATTTATTTGGAGTCATCCCAAGAATATGCAAAGTATATAAAATTCTACGATGAACCGGTTTTAGCCCATCGCGTACATCGGGCAAAGCTCGGCTAACAATAACACTCATAGAATAGTCTATAAATGATTTTTTCAGTTCTTCCGAAATATCTATCGGTACAATTTTACCTTCAAATAGTTCCATCGACATACGCTTGCTTCCTTTCTAATCTAAACATCCAAATTACGAACATATTTGGCATATTTCTGGATGAATTCTCTGCGGGGCTCAACTTTATCGCCCATCAAAATCGTAAATAATTCATCTGCTCTGACCGCATCTTCAAGGCTTACTTGGAGAATGGTACGAGTTTCCGGATCCATCGTCGTTTCCCATAGTTGTTCAGGATTCATTTCACCCAGACCCTTATATCTTTGAATCTCTACTTTTTCTCGGCCGATTTCGTCCAGTATTTTATCTAACTCTTTATCACTATAAGCATATTGGATATTTCTACCCCTTTTAATTTTATAAAGTGGTGGTTGGGCTATATAGACATATTTGTTTTCAATTAACGGTCTCATAAAACGATAGAAAAACGTTAAGAGTAATGTTCGAATATGGGCGCCATCGACGTCAGCGTCGGTCATAATTATGATCTTATGATAACGGGCTTTTTCAATATCAAAGTCTTCAGATATACCGGTCCCTAAAGCTGTTATGATGGCTCTTATCTCATTATTTGCCAAAATTCTGTCCAATCTGGCTTTTTCCACATTAAGAATTTTACCGCGTAATGGTAAAATTGCTTGGAATTTCTGATCCCGTCCTTGTTTCGCCGAACCGCCTGCGCTGTCACCTTCTACAAGATACATCTCGCAATACCTGGGATCTTTCCAACTACAATCAGCTAATTTTCCCGGTAACGAAGTATTTTCCAAAGCGCTTTTACGCCTAGTAAGATCTCTTGCCTTACGAGCTGCAATTCTAGCTCGGGCTGCTTGGAGTCCTTTTTCCACTATTTTTCTGGCTACTGACGGATTTTCCTCAAAATAGGTACTTAATCCTTCACCAACCACACTATCGACAATAGATCTAACTTCGCTATTGCCTAGTTTTGTTTTAGTTTGGCCCTCAAATTGAGGTTCGCGCACTTTAACAGAAGCAATCGCCGTAATCCCTTCCCGAACGTCTTCCCCACTTAAATTGTTTTCATTACTTTTTAATATATTATTTTTCCGAGCATAATCATTTACAACCCTCGTTAAGGCAGCTTTAAAACCGGCTTCGTGAGTACCGCCTTCCGTTGTATTAATATTATTTGCATAGGAAAACAAGTTTTCGGTGTAGCCATCATTATACTGGATGGCGATTTCCACATAAACCCCATCCTTAATGGTTTCGAAAAAAATGGGTTTCGGATGGATAACGTCTTTGTTTTTATTGATATATTTTACAAAGTCAACTAGGCCACCGCTATGGCTATAAACTTCTTTTGTTTCCGTCCTTTCATCGCTAAGAGTTATTGACACATTTTTGTTTAAAAATGATAACTCTCTTAATCTATGAGCTAAGATATCAAAATCATAAACTATTTCCTCGAATATTTCCGGATCCGGTTGGAAAGTAATAGTAGTACCTGACCTACCTTTGTAGGAGCCTACTTCTTTAAGTTCAGTTGTTGCTTTACCGCGCGAATACTCCTGGACATATACTTTACCGTCTTTTTTAACTTGTACTTTTAAATAAACGGATAAAGCGTTTACTACGCTCATTCCAACCCCATGCAAGCCACCGGATACCTTATAAGCATCATTATTAAACTTACCGCCGGCATGGAGGACAGTCAGCGCTACTTCAACAGCAGGTTTATTCATTTTAGGGTGCATATCTACCGGAATTCCTCTACCATTATCTTTTACCGTAATACTATTATCCCGGTGAATAATAACTTCTATCTTATCACAATAGCCTGCCATTGCCTCATCTATACTATTATCTACAATTTCATAAACTAAGTGATGAAGACCCCTACTGCTGGTGGAACCTATATACATCCCAGGGCGTTTGCGAACAGCTTCTAATCCTTCAAGAATTTCAATTTGGCCAGCGTTATAGTCCGAATCATTATTAATATTACTTTTAAAATTCGACATATTTTGCAAAAGCTGCTCCCTCCCAAAATTATCCTTTAACCTATTTATTATACTACTAAAGCTTTGAATTATCAATTAAATAGGCCTTCTAAATAATATTTAAACCTCTCAAGCAAGGAGAGGTACATGCATATTTACATGTAATTTTTAATTACTTTTTATATTTTTTTTATTATATTTCTACATCAAAATCCTGACTGTTGGATCGTTTCAACAGGGTAAAAGAAGAAATTGGAGAAAAATAACATACATCATCAGTAAGAACAAAGGACTTTTCTTTACCTTGGTTATAGACCTTTTCTATTTTGTGTTTATTTTTAATAGTCTTAAAAAATTTTCGATTTATTTCGTTATTATTTGCTATTTCCATATTTATTATGGCGATAACTTTGTCTTTCCTAATCATTTGATTACTACCTAAATGTAGATACATCAATTACACCTCCTTATTTTACCTTGAAGAACCTGAAAAATCGTTGCTTGTTCACTCTCTATATTATCGTCTGCCTCAGTCATAGTAATTATGGTCTGTTTTCGGGTTGAATAAATGTATTCTAGTAAGTATTGCCGTCTTTTTCCGTCTAACTCCGACAATACATCATCAAGTAATAAAATAGGATATTCACCTTTCTCATTTAATATTATTTCCATTTCTGCCATCTTCAAACAAAGCACAATAACTCTTTGTTGACCCTGGGAGGCAAATGACCTTGCCGGGCGTCCATTGATTTCGATTAATAAATCATCCCTATGAGGTCCAACTAGTATAGTTTTTCTTTCTATCTCCTGAGCCATTTTATTTTCTAGAATAGCCGAAAAATCTGCCAGGACACCTTCAATATCTTTTCTATTTAAGGAATAATAAACTAATTCCAAAGTATTATCTCCCGGAAAAATACTTTGAAATATTGGCAGTGCATACTCATTCAGCTTTTTAGTGAATTCCAATCGATTAAGAATAATTTTCGAGCCTATATCGACAAGCTGCTGATTCCAAACCAGCAGTTCCTCTTTGAAAGCTCTAGTTTTTATTTCCCGTCTCAGTAAACTCTTTTTCTGTCTCAGAACTTTTAAATAAGAATTAAGTAAAGCTATATGGCTAGGTTTTAACTGAGAGATAAGTAAATCTAAAAATCTTCTACGCTCAGTTGGACTGTTTTTTATTATTTCTAAATCATCAGGTGAAAAAAAGACTGCGTTAACTGTTCCAACGTAGTCTGAAAGTCGTCTACAGGGAACTTGGTTTATTTTCATAATTTTTTTATTTGGTTCATAATAACTCTCTAAGTTAAGTAATAGATCCTGAACCTTAAATGTTGATTTTAAATAAAAATTCTTAGCTCCCCATAGGATTAATTCATTTTCTTTGCGGACGCGATAAGATTTTCCGGTTATAAGATAGTAAATCGCTTCTAAGGCGTTTGTTTTGCCTTGAGCATTCGGCCCGATGAGTAGATTAATTCCGTGATCAAATTCGACTTTTTGTTCCCGATAATTTCGGAAATTATGCAAAAATAAATTTTTAATATACATAAGTTTTTATCATCAACTTATCAATTTCGTAACGGAAGTGCCAAATATAGATAGCTATCGTCGCTTACAGGCCTAAAAACGACAGGACTGTATGAACCTGAAGCTTCCATTATTACTTGCTCAGTATTAATAACTTTTAAAACATCGGTTATATATTTTGCGTTAAACGATATGGTAAAATCTTCACCTTCTTGTTCTATTTCAATTTGTTCCGAGATTTTACCCATTTCTGAATGTTGATTAATAATAATTGCAGAATTTTCTACACTGAAGCGGACAGTATTGGTTTTTAAATAATTATCTCTGGATAGCAAAGAAGCTCTTTCTACAGTGTCTAAAAATTTCTTACCGTCAACTAAAATTTTAGTATTACAAGACTGGGGAATCACTTGTTTATAATTTGGAAACTGACCTTCGATTAAACGGGTCAAAATCTGAACAGAGCCAAATTCAAAGATTACTCTTGACTTGTTGTACTTTATAGTTAGTACTTCTTCATCGTCTAAGAGCCTATAAATCTCATTCATAGTTTTAGCTGGAATAATACCTTTAAACTCTTTTTCGTTGCCTGGAATTACCGAGCTAGTGAAAGCGAGTCTATGGGTATCTGTCGCAATTAATAAAATATTTTCTTTATCTATATGGAGTAAAAGTCCAGTAAATACAGGTCTGGATTCATCGACTGCACAGGCAAATATTGTCTGTTTAATCATATCTTTAAATAAAGCGGAAGGTAGTACAATCGGATCTTCTGACGTTATTTCGGCTATTTCCGGAAATTCTTCTGGATCGAAGCCGTTTACGGCAAAGTTGGAATTATTGTAATAGATATTTACATTATGGTCGTCACTTACTATTTTTAAATCACTATCCGGTAATTTCCGAACTATTTCTGAAAATAATTTTGCAGGTAGGACTACCTCTCCTTCTCCGTGGATAGTTACCGGTAAATAACAGCGGATGCTTAATTCCAGATCCGTAGCTTCAAACCACAGTTTGTTGTCAGAAGCTTTTAATTTTATTCCTTGAAGAATAGGCAAAGTATTTTTCGTTGGGACAGCTCTTTGAACAGTGTTGACTCCGGTTAAAAAATCCTCTCTTGAACATAGGATTTCCATGCTAACCCTCCTCCGGGATTTTTAGCTATTTTTCGAAAGTAAATTTAAATTTTTTTGGTTCTATTTTTTTATTAATAGTAATATGATATTAATTTCGAAGTAGCCGTAGTAGTAGTATAGGCAGAAAAATTGTGGATATCATTAAAAATCATTGATCGAATCTGCTATTGAAGGTTTGGATAAGGATATTGATAGCTTGTGGAAATAATGTTGAAATTAAGTTGATTTAAGTTTAGCAATTATTTCATTAATGCTTTTTTCCAGGATAGGATCGTTTTTACGCAGTTCACTTATTTTGTCGTGGGCGTGGAGAACTGTTGTATGATCTCTACCTCCAAACTTTTCTCCGATCTGAGGTAAAGACAAATCAGTTAATTCTCGACTTAAATACATAGCTACTTGACGAGGAAAAGCAACCGCTCTAGTCCTTTTCTTTTGTTTGAGTTCATGGACATTAAGTTTATACTGGTCAGCGACCACTTGTTGGATCATTTCAACCGTAATTATCTTTTGGTTTTTTTGCGGAATCATGTCCTTTAGGATCTCTTCAGCAAGTTCTAAGGTAATAGTCTGATTGGTAAGCATACAATAAGCTGTTATTTTGCTGAGAGCACCTTCTAATTCTCTGATATTTGTATGGATATGAGTAGCTATGAAGCTATTAATTTCATCCGGGACAGTTATATTTTCCAGTTGAGCTTTCTTCCGCAAAATAGCAATACGTGTTTCATAGTCCGGAGGATTGATATCTGTAGTGAGTCCCCATTCAAAACGTGAGCGCAATCTTTCCTCCAAAGTAGGAATCTCTTTTGGGGGACGGTCAGATGATATAATAATTTGTTTATTAGCTTCATATAGGGCATTGAAAGTATGGAAGAATTCCTCCTGTGTACCTTCTTTACCTGCTAAAAACTGTATATCGTCAATTAATAGTACGTCAATTTTTCTGTATGTATTGCGAAACTCAACTTGCTTTTCGTAACGAATAGAGTCAATCATTTCATTAGTAAATTGTTCTCCGGTGACATAAAGAAGTTTTAACATTGGAAAATTTTTGGTTATCACATGACTTATGGCATGCATTAAATGGGTTTTACCTAAACCACTTCCTCCGTATAAAAATAAAGGATTATAGGATTTAGCCGGTGACTCGGCTACAGCCAGCGCTGCAGCGTGGGCAAATCTATTGCCATTGCCGATAACAAAAGTGTCGAAGGTATATTTAGGGTTTAAGTTATTAGAGAAAGTACCAAAAGTACTATAATGGATTCTAGTATTAATTGAGCTATCAAAAACCTGATTTTCTTCAGATACAAATTTAAGGCTAACAGGAGCATCTAGATAGTTTTGGATTGTTGATTTAATTAAGTTAGCGTACCTACTTTCTAGCCAGTCTTTCGCAAACTCATTAGAAACACTGATGGTTAAGTTATTATTAGTAAAATCTATTAATTTGGTAGAAGATAACCAGGTTTCAAAACTAGTACGAGAAATTTCATTTTTAAGTCTGTCTAGGATGTTTTCCCAGAAAGAGTTCAGGTAAATTGGATTAGGGGACATATAGTATACCTCCTAGCAGAAATAGGTACGGTTATTATTTCAATAGCTAAGTTATTCACAATTCTAAAGGAATTTGTGAATAAAGTTATCAAAAAAAAAGAAATAATGAAAACAATATAAAGAGAGCAGGCAATTTACCTTCTCGGTTATTTTATCATAACAAGTTTTACAAAGGTTATCAACAGAAAAATATCATTAGGAAGATTATTAACAGATAAGTAGAAGTTATTAACTGCTGGATCTGGATAATTGGCATTTCTAATTCCTTGACTGGTAAAATTACATGGAGTATAATTTTCCGTAGTTTGTATTTTTCCTTTTGTCTGGTAATAGGCTATTTTCAGTGCTAAATTAAGGGGGTGTTTGCTTTGAAGAGGACATATCAGCCAAAAACCCGTCGCCATAAAAAAATTCATGGATTTTTACAGAGAATGAGAACTCCTGGCGGTAGAAACGTGCTAAGACGTCGTCGTTTAAAAGGTCGTAAAAGAATAGCTGTTTAGGGCCGCATAGGTGTGGCCTTATTTTATCTGTGTTTTTGGACATTTATTAAATACTAAAAGTGGTCATGCCCTTTTGTTGTATTGGAGGGCTTTATGTTAAAAAAGTGTTACAGAATGCAGAAAAATGCACTTTTTAAGCATGTGTTTGCCAATGGAAAAAGTTACGTATCAAAACATGTAGTTATTTATGTTTTGAAGGCTTATCCTGCCAAATTTGGTTTTATAGCTTCAAAGAGAATCGGAAGTGCCGTTACCAGAAACAGAGCAAGGCGCCTTTTAAGAGAGGCCATTCGCTTAAATTTAAAAAAAATTAAATTGGAAAGCCAAGTAATATTGATTGCACGTAAGCCCATAGTAAATGCTTCTTTTAAAGAAGTAGAAAAATCCGTTCTTTATCTTTGCCGAAAAGCGGGTATATTAAATGAGAATTCTTAAAAAGCTAGTTAAGAGATTCCTTATAGGAATAATTGTTTGTTATCAAAAATATATATCACCATTAAAACCACGTACTTGCCGATTTTATCCGACATGCTCAGAGTATGCACTCCAAGCTATTAAAAAGTATGGTATTATTAAAGGAACGGGTAAAGCTTTGTTTCGAATTATAAAATGTAATCCATTTCACCCTGGTGGATATGATCCTGTATAAGGAGGGTTTTCGTGAATACCATTGTTCAAGGTATGACTTCTATTTTAGAACTTTTGTTTAAATTCTCATCAATGATTGGGTTACCGTATTATGGTGTTGCAATTATTATATTCACTGTAATTATCAAAGTACTTTTGTATCCGCTTACTTGGAAACAGATGGTTTCCATGCGAAGAATTACCGAGTTACAACCTAAGATGCAGGAACTCCAAAAGAAATACGGTAAAAACAAAGAAAAGTTGAATCAAAAGATGATGGAATTGTATACTAAAGAAAAGGTGAATCCTTATGCAGGATGTTTACCGATTCTGGTCCAATTGCCAATTTTGTGGGCTTTTTATCAGACGCTGTTTCGTTTCCCCTATAGTAATGATTCTACTATTTGGTTTTTAGGATTTGATATAACCAAAGCATATGGATTTAGTTTGGATTATCATTTATTACTGCCTATTATCGCTGCCGCCACGACTTATATTATGACTAAAGTTTCTACGGCAACAAACCCTAGTATGAATGCGGCAAAGGATGCTAAACCTGGTACTCCTCAGGCAACTGCGCAGCAAACTCAGAAATTTATGTTTGTCGTTATGCCGTTCTTCATGGCTTATATTGTGGCTACGTTACCCTCAGGACTTGGTATTTATATAATTACAATGAATGTTGTGTCTATGCTTCAGACTGTATATATAAACAAAAAGCTTGCAGCTGAAAAGCAAAAGGCCGAAGCAGCGTAATATGATTACTGGAGGATAATACAATGAAGGTTGCTGAAAAAACCGGAAAAACCGTGGAGGAAGCCATTGAGGCATGTTTGGCGGAGCTTAATGTTAAGAAAGAGCATGTTACGATTGAGGTTTTGGAAGAACCGGGAAAAAAAGGTTTATTTGGTTTATTTGGAAGTAAGTTGGCTAAGGTTAAAGTAAGTTTTGAAGATGATCCTGGTAACTTAGCATGTGAGTTTTTGTCCAACCTTACTAAATCAATGGCAGTAGATGCTAATTTCGAAGTATTTCGTAGAGAAGAGCATGTCCTTATCAATATTACCGGGTCGGATTTAGGAATTCTTATAGGCAGACGCGGTGATACCTTAGAAGCAATTCAGTATATAACAAATCTTGCTGTATCTAAAAGACTCGCAGATAGAACTAGAATAATACTTGATGTGGAAGGTTATAGAAAACGTCGCGAAGATACATTAATAAAATTAGCGAAAAGATTAGCCGAGAAAGTTAAGAGAACCGGCAATAAAATTGTTTTGGAACCTATGACTCCACAAGAACGCCGTATTATTCATACTGCACTGCAGAATGAGTGGAAAATATCTACATTCAGTGAAGGTGAAGAACCTCATCGTAGAGTTGTTATTTCTTTGAAACGTAATGCTAGTAATAAAGACGTATCCTAAAATATAATTCAAAAAAGGGGGTTACCCCCCTTTTTTCTCTAACTGCATTTTTTGAAGAATATGATTTTATCCGGGGTGAATTTAATGACCACTGATAAGGATACAATAGTGGCACTGGCGACTCCTGTTGGTGAGGGAGCTATTCATCTAATTAGATTAAGTGGTTACAGGGCGAAAGAAATAATAAATTTATGTTTTAAGCCGGCAAATATGCGAAAATGGCTTGATGATCAAAATTATACACTGCATCTCGGCTGGTTTTACAAAGAATCAAAAAAAATTGACCAGGTAATGGTTAGTAGAATGTACGGACCTCACTCTTTTACCGGTGACGATGTTTTTGAGATTAACTGTCACGGAGGTCTTTTGACTGCGCGCAGAATTATTGAAGCCTGTGTTCACCATGGAGCGCGCTTAGCAGAGCCCGGCGAGTTTAGTAAAAGAGCTTTTTTAAACGGAAAATTGGATTTAATCCAAGCTGAAGCCATTGTAGACCTTATTTCGGCTAAAACTGAACTTTCAGCGGATTTAGCTTTACTTCAGTTAGAGGGTAAATTATCCGATAAAATAAACGATCTTAGACAAGATATTTTGGATATTTTAGCTTTTATCGAGGCAACCATTAATTTTCCCGAGGACGAAGTTGATGACCTATCCCAAACTGAATTATACGGTATGCTCTTAAGAGTTAAGGATAAGGCCTCTGAAGTTTTTAAAGGCAGTAAAACGGGTAAAATTATTAGAGAAGGTCTGGCTACCGTTATAGCAGGTAGACCCAATGTCGGAAAATCAAGTTTACTGAATGCTTTGCTGAAGGAAGAAAGAGCAATTGTGACCGATATCCCTGGCACAACAAGAGACGAAATCCATGAGTATGTAAAAATCGGTGAAGTATTACTGCATTTGATAGATACTGCGGGAATCCGCCAAAGCGAAGATCCTGTTGAAATGATAGGGATTGAAAGAGCTTGGAAAGCTTTAAATATGGCCGACGTAATTCTATTAGTCTTAGATGCTGAGGAATTAAGTTCAAAGCATTTATCAACTGAAGAGAAAAATATTTTGGATGAACATTCCGCTAAAACTATTGTTTTAATAAATAAAATAGACTTATTGCCGTCAGCAGAGAATTTCAATTATAGCTTACCGTCGGATGTTTATGCTATTCCCTTCTCGGTTAAAGAAAAAATTGGGTTTAAAGAACTGGAAAAAGAAATATTGCGCCGAGTCTGGGAAGGGGATATTGCAATTAGTGATCAAGCACTTTTGTCTAATATGCGCCAGATAGAGGCCTTGGAAGCTTGTATTCATTCTTTGGAAAAGGCTATAGAGGCAGCGTATGTTCATGTTCCTTTTGATTTGATATCGATAGATGTACGTAATGCACTAGAAGAAATTTCGGTGATAACCGGACATAATGTCCAAGAAGACTTAGTAGAGAATATATTTTCAAGATTTTGTATAGGGAAGTAGACATAAAGTGGAGTATTTTGCTGGAAAATATGATGTAATTGTAATTGGTGCCGGACATGCAGGATGTGAAGCTGCGTTGGCTGCTGCTCGGATGGGTTGTGAGACCCTACTATTGACGATTAATCTGGATAGAATAGCCAATTTACCTTGCAATCCCTCAATAGGAGGACCGGCTAAAGGTCAACTCGTTAAGGAAATAGATGCTTTAGGCGGCCAAATGGGTATTGTAGCCGACCTGGCTTCTCTTCAGGCGAGACTATTAAACACCGGTAAGGGGCCGGCTGTCCATGCTATACGTGTTCAATTGGATAAAGCTGCTTACCATAATCAGATGATGAAATTTATATTCAATCAGCCGGGTCTTGTCGTAGTTGAAGCTCTGGTCGAAAAACTTTATATCAAAAATAACCAAGTAAGTGGGGTTGTGACCAGAACGGGTGCTCGTTTTGAAGCTGGAGCTGTTGTTTTAACCAGCGGAACCTATTTAAGGGGCAGGATTATTATCGGCGAGGCTATATACGAAGGAGGCCCTGGCGGAGATATTTCGGCTGCTTCTCTTTCGGGAGCTTTAAAAGAATTGGGGGTCGAGCTGGGAAGATTTAAAACCGGTACACCGCCTCGAATTTTAAAGAGTTCTGTTGATTTTTCTAAATTTGTAGTTCAGCCAGGGGATAAGATTCCAAGGAGATTTTCATTTCTTCCTACAGAGAGTATTTTTTGGGGACGGGACCCGGATAAGCAACTACCTTGTTGGTTAGGTTACACGACAAAAGAAACTCATAAAATCATCATGGACAATTTGCATCGGGCACCCATGTATTCCGGCGTGATAGAGGGTTTGGGACCCCGTTATTGCCCTTCGATCGAAGATAAGGTAGTACGTTTTGCCCAGAGAGAGGCTCACCAAGTTTTTCTAGAGCCAGAAGGTTATCATAGCGAGGAACTTTACGTTGCTGGCTTGTCAACAAGCTTGCCGGAAGAGATTCAACTGGAATTTTTCCGTACAGTCCCCGGATTGGAAAATGTGCGCATCTTAAGACCTGGCTATGCAATTGAGTATGACTATGTAAAACCATATCAATTATCACTAACCCTTGAAGTAAGAAATTTACCGGGCTTATATACAGCCGGTCAGATAAATGGGACGTCCGGTTATGAAGAAGCTGCCGCCCAAGGCTTAATAGCCGGTGTCAATGCAGCATTAAAAATTTTAGAAAAAGACCCTTTTATTGTTAAGCGTTCCGAAGGTTATGTTGGAGTTCTTATAGACGACCTAGTTAATAAAGATCTTATAGAGCCTTATCGCTTATTAACTTCCAGAGCCGAATACAGAATGCTTCTAAGGCAGGAAAATGCTGATTTACGTTTGACTGAAAAGGGGAGAGCTCTTGGATTGGTTGATGATCAACGTTGGGAAATATTCCAAAATAAGCAAAGCCAAATCAATGAGCTTTTTGAATTATGGCGAACAACTCATTTTTCTCCCAGCTCTACTGATATTCAAGAGCTTTTAGTTAGATTGGGTTCCTCTCCTTTAAAGAGTGGAATTAAGGCCGAAGATCTACTTAAAAGACCGGAAGTTAACCCCGAGCATTTGTTCGGTCTTATGCCGGGTCTTGAAAAATATGACTTTTCAGTATTAGAAGAAGCCACTACTCAGATTAAATATCAAGGATATATTAAGAAACAACAGGAAGAAATACAACGATTTATTAAACTGGAAGAAAAAGAGTTACCTCCGGATATCGATTATAGTCAAATAAGGGGTTTATCGAACGAAGCAAAACATAGACTGCAAGAAGTTCGACCGGTTAATGTCGGACAAGCCTCACGGATTAGCGGTGTAAATCCGACTGATATTTCAGTGTTGTTAATTTTCCTTGAGCAAAAACGGAGGTTGACAACTGATGCCAACAGAGATTCCAAGTAAATACAGGAATAGTTTAGAATCATTTCAAAATACTGCCCGTCGGCTATTCGATATAGATATATCTGAAGCCCAACTCAAACAATTTGCTATTTTTACAGACCTCTTATTGGAATGGAATGAACGAATTAACCTAACTGCCATAACAGAACTCGACGAGATTATGGTTAAGCATTTTTTAGATTCTTTGATTTTCTGTAAATGGCTAGATAGATCTTCTTTCAAAGAAAATATAGTTCTTGCAGACCTAGGTACTGGAGCAGGATTCCCTGGGATTCCACTTAAAATTATTTTTCCACAAATGAAGATTGTTCTGATTGATTCTCTGAACAAACGTATTAATTTCTTAAATATTGTAAAAAAGGAGCTTTGCCTTGAAAACTTAGAGACCCATCATGCCCGCGCTGAGGACATAGGGAGAGATATAAACTTCAGACAGACTTTTGATATTGTTGTAGCGCGAGCGGTAGCTGAACTAGCTGTTCTCTTGGAATATTGCTCGCCCTTGCTTAAAGTTGGTGGACATCTTTTGGCTGCCAAAGGACAAAACCCAGAAGCTGAAGTTACCAGTTCGCAAAGAGCTTTAGCAGAATTGAATTGCAAACTGGAAATGATCGAAAAATATAGTTTAGCGGAGAATGCTGATAAACGGTCCCTAATAATAATCTCCAAGACTGGTAATACACCGCAAAAGTATCCACGGCAAGCCGGAAAACCTAAAAAGAAACCTTTATAAAATTATAAATACAGTTTTTCAGAGAAGCCTCTAAGTTATAAACTAAGAGGTTTTTTGTTTACAGTCTGCTAAAGTGCTTGGATTTTTTCTTTATTATGATAGTATTATTTATAAGAGATAATTTATTTACATGGAAATAGAACTATGCGTCTTAGTGAGGAAGGAGATTTGACTAAATATGGGTAGGATTATTGCAGTCGCCAACCAAAAAGGAGGAGTCGCTAAAACCACAACTGCCGTTAATTTATCGTCTAGTTTGGTTGCCAGAGGAAAAAAAGTTCTTTTAGTGGATCTTGACCCGCAGGGTAATGCTACAAGTGGTAGCGGAATTATGAAGCATCGTTTGACACGTTGTATTTATGATGTCATCATAAATGAAGAAGATATAAACAATATCATTTTAGAAACAGATCTTAAAGACTTTTTTGTCGCACCTGCTCGAATTGAGCTTGCCGGCGCTGAAATTGAACTGGTTTCTCAATTTTATCGAGAAGGAAAACTAGCTGCGGGATTGAATCCAATTAAGGATGAATATGACTTCATCATGATTGATTGTCCTCCTTCCTTAGGCCTGCTTACTTTAAATGCCCTTTGTGCTGCCACTGATGTTTTGATACCTATTCAATGCGAATATTATGCCCTAGAAGGTTTAAGCTTGCTGATGAACACTTTGGAGAAGGTCAATAAATCCATAAATAAGGATTTGAAAATTCTTGGGGTTCTTTTAACTATGTTTGACGCTCGGACGAATCTATCAATCCAGGTAGTGGATGAAGTGAAAAACTACTTTGGGGATAAAGTTTTTCGCACTATTATTCCCCGTAATGTCCGCTTGAGTGAAGCTCCCAGTCATGGATTGCCGATAATTTTATATGATAATAAATCCCGGGGAGCAGAAGTATATAGAGATTTAGCTGAGGAGGTATTGGAACGTGTCTAAAAAGGGATTGGGACGAGGGTTAAGTGCTTTGATACCCGAAAGAGAAACATCAGAGAACGAAATCAAGGAAATTAGTTTGGATGACATATTACCTAATCCGGAACAACCTCGTAGAGAATTTGATGAAGATAAACTTAAGGAATTAGCAGATTCTATAAAACAGCATGGCTTACTACAGCCTATTCTTGTTAAGCCTGAAGGCAATAAGTATCATATAATAGCTGGAGAAAGGCGATATAGAGCTTGCCGTTTAGCGGGCTTGAAACAAATAAGTTGTATTGTCAAAGAGTGCAGCCAACAGGAAATGACGGAAAAGGCCCTAATTGAGAATATTCAGCGTGATGATCTGTCCCCTGTGGAAGAAGGAATGGCCTACGCTCGGCTTATAGAAGAATATGGGCTAACTCAAGAACAGTTAGCGAAAAGGGTTGGCAAAGGCCGACCAACTATTACTAATCTATTGAGAATAATCCAGTTGCCGTCGCCAATATTAGAAATGATAAATAATGGACAGATCTCTTTAGGTCATGCAAAAGTACTCCTCACCATTACGAATCCAGAGGAGCAGGTCTTATTAGCTCAAAAAATTGTCATTGAGTCTTTATCAGTACGTGAATTAGAAAATTACATTCAAGGAAACAGTGAGCCTAAAACTACAAATAAAAGGATTATTAAACCTAGAAAACCTAAGTACAATGTTTTAGTAGATATTGAGGAGAAATTAAGATCTAGTTTCCAAACCAAAGTTTCAGTTAAAGGGGATAAAGAAAAAGGCAAGATAGAAATAGAATATTATTCTAATGATGAGTTAAATCGGCTTCTTGAGAAATGGCGAGTGGAGATTTAGAATGTTCCACGTGGAACATTCTAAATCCTATCAAGACACTATACATAAATATATAGTTATCTACTAGAGATTTATAAAAGTAGTTGGCCGCTTAAAGATATAATAATTTAGCGGTTCTTTTTAAATTTTATATTACACTTGCCCTTATCATGGAAATTGTTATAATTAAGCCAATGTTCCACGTGGAACATTTTTACGTAGAAAGGAAAGAACTATGCTAGGAACAATAGTAAATTTTATTGCAATAATCCTTGGTGGATTGTTGGGATTATTTTTTGGAAAAAGATTTCCTGATAGACTTAAAGATACTACTATCCAAGGAATAGCCTTAGCAGTAATGATCATTGGTTTACAGATGGCCTTGCAGACAAACAATATACTTATAGTAATATTGAGTCTCGTTCTTGGAGGTACTATTGGAGAGTGGATAAATATTGAGTTCCAGTTGAATAGATTTGGTAAACTATTAGAGAGCAAGCTGTCTAGAAATGGAGAAGGAAATTTTGCGAAGGCATTTGTAACTGCTAGTTTAGTATATTGCGTAGGAGCAATGGCCATAGTAGGTGCTTTAGAGGATGGACTTAATGGGAATCCCAGTATTCTATTTGCGAAATCAGCATTGGACGGAGTATCAGCTATTGTTTTCGCGTCTTCTATGGGTGTGGGAGTAATCTTTTCGGCATTTCCAGTCTTGTTGTATCAGGGCTCGATTTCTCTTTTTGCCGGTCTGTTACAAGGTCTTTTGTCCGATCCTGTTATAGTTGAAATGAGTGCTGTAGGTGGGCTACTGATTTTTGGAATAGCAATTAATATGCTTGGCATAAAAGAAATCAAGGTAGGTAACCTATTGCCCGGAATATTTATGGCCATACCTATGTTTTTTGTGTTTCAGTATTTAGGATTGTAGCTTTTGAATTATATAAGTTATATCAATGTAGGGAGGAATTCTCTTGTATCCACTAACAGGCGATAATATTTTCATACTAGTAGCTATGACAGCCACACTTATCATTTCTTTGGTAGCAATATGTATTGGTATAGCTCTATACCGGCGAATGAAGAGATTTGAAAAAGCCTATGTAAGTTTACAGACCTTTCTATCTGGAAACCAGTTAGAAAATTTATTACAGGACAGTTTAAAACAAATTAAAAACTTATCTGTCGATTCAGAAGAGCAAAAACGTCGGCTCAACCAAATCGAAGTTAAGCTTCGTGCAGGGATTGATAGGGCTGAACTTGTAAAGTTTAATTCTTTTGATAACCTTGGCGCTGAGTTGAGTTTTGCTTTAGCTTTATTAAACCAGGAAAGAGATGGGGTTATCTTGACAGCAATTAATAGTTTAGAGGAATGCAGGATATATGCAAAGGAAATAGAGGCTGGTCAAGCTAAAGTAAAGTTAATTCCTGAAGAAAAGTTGGCTATTGAAAAAGCTTGTCATACAGTTAAGGTCTGAGATTGAATCTCAGCCTAGGGAAATGCTCTGAGAAAAGTACGGTAAAAAATATAGAAGATTGTTTCAGACATTAGCCAAACAATACCTAGTCTAGTGTTTTGGAGCACCATGTACTGCATAAAGCCATTAATATTGACTATTCCAGTCAAGTGTATTTCCCCTACTTCTGGAAGCTCTTTTTGGACGGCAGTACCGGGTTTTAGAGGGCCTTCAGCTAAGGTAATACAGCCTACGGATTCAAGACGTCCAAGGCAAGCGTCAAGTGCTATAATATAGGGATTTTCATAGTTGTTATAGATCTCTCCAAGAGTTGTTGCTAAGTTACCGGCATGAACGGGATGTTCAAGGGTTCCTATAACGGACAGGCCTGGCAGGCCCTTTTCTTTTATCTTTGTTCCCGTAAGAGGTCCTAGAGAATCACCGGTAGAGCGATCAGTTCCAATACATAATAGTATAATTGGCCGTCCTTTGACGGATGTAATATGTTCCAATAGTTTATTCTGAATAGCGGCTATCCCTTGCGGATCGTTGTAGTGTGCCTTTATATACTTATTTTGACGCAATACGGAAAGTGAATTCAAACTTTTACCCCCATAAACATTATGAACAATCTATGCTTACATTATTTCCAGTTTTAGCGACCTTTAAGCATATAGAGAGGGCTTTTTGGGATAAAACCAAATCGGATCACATAAAGTTTTTTGGTTTGACAAGATAAGATTTAAAATAGCAAGATATTATATTTAAAGGCTCTTTGTCAAATTTTAGTTAGCCCCGAAAACAGAGAATAAATATGTTGATTGTCAATAGAAAAAATAATATAACACTAGGAAAGAGTCGAGGCAGCTAAACTGCCTCGCTATTTTTATGCAGCCAAGAGGCTAAGCCTGTATTTAACGGGACTTATCCATCCTAGTTTTTCTTTAATCCTATCCATAGTACATTTTCTGTTTCATAACCCCAAAGAAGTTCTCCATAATTGAATTATCGATTGTATAGACAATCGGCGGTTATTGTAATCGTTTGCTTTCACATGTCCGTATAGTTTCTTGATTGCCATTCGTCCCTTATCATGCTTCAATTGCATTTTCGTTCTTTAAACGCTACTACCCCTTGATGCACATTTCTGTATTTAGGTAAGTCATATGCTGAAGAAAGCACAAATTTTTCTCCTAATGGTGGTACTTTAATCTTTATAATTTTATAGTCATGAATACAATCTGTTAATCCCTTGCGGTTAGGGATATAATTAAGTATGAAGGTATATTCTTTTTATTAAATAGGGAGGAACTTAATCTGAAAAGGGATGATATTGAAGTAAACTATAATGGAAATAGCCCTAAAATATAAATAATAATAATACACATAAATACACACAGCAGTATATACACAAATATAAACATAGATATATACAGTAAAATATACATATAAATGAGCATAAGAATATACATATAAATGAGCATAAGAATATACATATAAATGAGCATAAGAATATACATCAAGATATACATAAAAATATACATTAATATTAACATGCAAATATTCATGTCAATATTAATTATAATATTAAGTTAAATATCTATGTTATATATAATCATGCCCACTTAAAATCGCAATATTTATCTACTTAATTTATGTAAGTAAATATTAGATAAAATATTACACCAAATAATCACTATTAAAATATGTTAAATCATAAGTAAAAAACACATGTAAATTTTCATGTGTTTTTTACTGCTTAAAACTTTTTTTAGTATTTTTACATGTAAATATTAATGTAATTCATTGAGAGGTCTAACCTTCCTCATTTTGCAGTAATAAAATATACTGGTCGCCTTCTACACGATAAAGCTGCCTAATACTTTGGTCAACTATCCTTGAAGGGTCATCTTTTAATGAAAAGCTTATTGCAATACCGCAGCTGCTACTTAATTTCCGTGGCATGGGGATAGCTTCCGCGTCTACTTTTAGGTCCTCTAGCTTCCGTAGATACTTAATGGCCTCTATTGTGGTAGTGAACAAAGCAATATATTCCAAATAATTCACCCCGGATTTAATTTTTGTATACTACTATTTTAACTTAGAAAACAGTAGCATACAAAGTAATAATTCGTGAGTATAATCTTTTATATAATACTGTTGACACTTTTATGTTTATTATATAGAATTAAAAGCACCAAAAGGATGCTTTCTGGGTTATTGTTAGTAAAGCCTCTGTTTTTCAATATCGTATTTCGGAATGTTAAAGGAATATTTCAAAATATAGAGAAGAACAAGGGGCTTATATACATTTTAGACGATAATTCAGAAGCGTACTCTTTTAATTAAAAGTCTCACAATTTAGAGGAGGATTAGAGAATGAAGAGGACAAAAATCTTTACTTATGCTTTGGTTCTGCTTTTGACCTTGGCATTAGTAGGCTGCGGCTCCAATGGCAGTGCACCTGCCGGCTCAGCATCGGAAGATAGCGATGTTATTAAAATTGGTGGGGTTTTTGAGTTGACAGGTGAAGTGGCAGAGTTCGGAAAAAAAGGCGATAATGGAGTCAGATTAGCCATCAAAGAAATTAATGAAAAAGGTGGCGTTCTGGGTAAACAGATCCAATACATCAGCGCCGACAATAAATCCGAAGCAGGAGAGTCGACTGCTGCAGCTACAAAGTTGATTGACCAGGATAAGGTTATAGGTATAGTCGGTCCGATGACTACCGGTAATACTTTGGCAGTAATTCCTGTAGTCACCGATTATGGTATTCCACTGGTTACTCCGACAGCTACAAATGCTACTATTACAGTGAATCCAGATGGAAGCTTAAATGAGTGGCTGTTTAGAGCTTGTTTTATAGATCCGTTCCAAGGAGAAGTTGCTGCTAATTTTGCTATGGATGCTTTGGGAGCAAAAACCGCTGCTTTAGTTATTGACCAAAAGGGTGACTATGCAAAAGGTTTAGCCGAAAGCTTTAAAAAGACTTTTGAAGATGCAGGCAATAAAGTTGTGGCTTCCGAACAATATGTTGCCGGAGCAGATAGAGATTTCCGGGCGATTTTAACAAATATTAAAGCAGCAAATCCTGATGTTATATTTGTTCCTGGTTATTATGGTGAAGCAGGTCTAATTGTTAAACAGGCTCGCGAACTGGGCATTACCGCCGCTATGATTGGTGGAGACGGTTGGGGAACCGGTCCGATAGTAGAAGTTGCCGGTCCTGACGCTATGAATAATACCTATTATTCAGACCATGTGGCTGCTGACGATCCTAATCTGGCTGAATTTGCCGCTGCTTATAAAGCAGAATACAATCAAGATGTTGATAGCTTTGCTGTATTAGGTTATGACGCTGCCAGAATGTTAATCACCGCAATTGAAAAAGCCGGAAGTACCGACGCTGAAGCAATAAAGAATGCTCTTGAATCTCTAACCGGCTTCCAAGGTGTCAGTGGCGAAATCAACATCGATCCTGCTACTCATAATCCACAAAAAAGTGCTTCGATTTTGAAATTTGTCGATGGCGTTAAGGAATTCGCAATGAGAGTAGATCCTAAATAATGTTTAGTCTTAACAGGATGGCTAGAACTATATAGAATTTTTTATTGCTGTCCCATATCTAAATATAATGAGGGGGGGTAACCCCCCTCTTTTAGTGCTAAATAATGAGGGGAATAGGAGTGACAATATGGGAAGCGTTGAATTTGCAGCCCAGCAGTTAATCAATGGATTATCTCTTGGAAGCATTTACGCCTTAATTGCCTTAGGCTACACTATGGTTTATGGCATTATTCAATTAATTAACTTTGCTCATGGCGATATCATGATGGTCGGTGCTTTTATAGGTTGGTTTTGCACTACTGTTTTGAAAATGGCATTTCTTCCCGCACTTATAATTTCCATGACTATAACGGCTATTTTAGGAATGTTGATTGAGAGGATTGCTTATAAACCTCTTAGAAAATCGACCAGATTAGCTGCTTTGATAACAGCGATAGGTATGTCTTTTTTCTTGGAGTATGGAGGAATTCTTGTAGTTGGACCTCAAACTCGTACTTTTCCGGATGTTTTTCCCCAAACTTTATATAATGTGGGAGGCGTAACATTTAAATACGGGGATATAGTAATTATTTTGACTACTGTAGTTCTGATGACCATTTTGCAATTTGTTATCAAATACACTCGTATTGGTAAAGCGATGCGCGCTGTTTCTTTCGATAAGGATGCGTCTGCTTTAATGGGAATTAACGTAGACAATACTATATCTGCTACTTTTGCGATAGGTTCTTCGCTGGCCGCGGCTGCCGGCGTCTTAATGGGGGTCTACTTTAACACTATTAATCCGCTAATGGGAATTATGCCCGGGCTTAAAGCTTTTATTGCCGCTGTTTTAGGCGGTATAGGTATTATACCGGGTGCTATGCTCGGCGGTATAGCGATGGGGCTTATTGAATCAATAGTCAGTGGCCTAGGTTTTTCGACTTGGCGGGATGCTGTGGCCTTTCTAATTTTAATTATTGTACTTATAGTTAAGCCGACTGGATTATTGGGCAAAAATATTCGGGAGAAAGTGTAGGTGAGCAATATGGGAAAAAACAAATTACCAATAGTCAATCGAAAGAATATCATAGTGCTCTTCCTGCTATTAGTAGTCTATGGAGTTGTTCAAATCCTCCAAAGCAATGGCATTTTGGATAGGTTTTATACAATGACTTTGATTCTGGCCTGTATTTATATTATTTTAGCAGTCAGTCAGAACCTTATAACCGGTTTTACCGGCCAACTGGCTATCGGCCATGCCGGCTTTATGGCTATTGGAGCCTATATGTCGGCCTTTATTGTTGTTAAAATGAATGGCCCGGTAGTTGGCGGTCTTATTTTTGGAGCATTAGTGGCGGCTTTTGCCGGTGTTCTGATTGGAATTCCCACTTTGCGGCTCCGAGGCGACTATCTGGCAATAGCGACGCTTGGACTTGGGGAGATAGTCAGGATTATCTTTTTGAATTGGGATTATCTGGGAGGAGCTACCGGCTTTCAAGTACCAAAGTCTATGAACTGGACTTGGGCCTTTTGGCTAATGGTACTTAGTGTAGTGGTGATTAATAATTTTATTAATTCTTCGCATGGGCGAGCTTGTATCTCGATTCGCGAAAATGAGATAGCTGCGGAAGCTATGGGGATTAATACCACAAAGTATAAAGTAATAGCCTTCGCGCTTGGTGCTATGTTTGCGGGTTTAGCCGGTGGCATATATGCCAACTATATGTTTTTCATCCAACCGGGAACTTTTAGCTTTTTAAAGTCCTTTGAGATCCTAGTTATGGTAGTCTTAGGTGGCTTGGGTAGTATTACCGGTTCGATTTTAGGTGCTGTTATTATGACGGTGGCCTCTGCACTTTTAGCTGACATTCCGGAACTACGGATGGTTATTATTGCAGTTCTTCTGATAATTATCATGATCTTTAGGCCTAACGGTATTTTAGGTACCAAAGAGTTTAACTTAAGTTTTTTAAATCCAAAAAAGAAAGGTGAAGAGAATGGCATTACTTAAGGTTGAAAATCTATCCAAATCGTTTAGCGGGCTAAAGGCTGTCTCTAACCTTGACTTAGAAATTATGGAAGGAGAACTGGTAGGCCTTATAGGTCCAAACGGTGCAGGTAAGACTACGGTCTTTAATCTTCTCACAGGGGTTTATGTACCAACTGAAGGAACAATTAGTTTTAAAGGCAAAAGGATTGACGGTTCGCCCCTTTATAAGGTATCACACCTGGGGATAGCAAGAACATTTCAGAATATTCGTCTCTTTGGCGATCTCCCGGTAATAGATAATGTTAAAATTGCCTATCATCAGCATGTTTCTTATAATACTTTAAGCGGGATTTTACGCTTGCCAAATTATTATAGAGGGGAAGCGGAGATCTATCAAAAAGCCTATGACTTGCTAAAGATATTTGATTTACATGAAAAGGAAGACGAGCTGGCCAAAAACCTGCCTTATGGTCAGCAGCGGCGATTGGAAATTGCCAGGGCCTTGGCTACCAAGCCTTCTCTCTTATTGCTTGATGAACCTGCTGCAGGGATGAACCCTCAAGAAACCCAAAATCTAATGGAATTGATCCGTTGGATTCGCGAAGAGTTCGCTCTGACCATTCTACTGATTGAACACGACATGTCTTTGGTCATGGGCGTTTGTGAGAGAATATATGTTCTTGATTACGGCATGGTTATTGCGCATGGTAATCCGGATGAGATTAAATCCAATCCCAGAGTGATCGAAGCGTACCTTGGAGAGGAGGCCGGTTAATGCTTAAATTAGATAATATTCATGTTTATTACGGTGCAATCCATGCATTAAAGGGCATTTCTTTTGAAGTTAATAAAGGAGAAATTGTTACTTTAATTGGGTCAAATGGAGCCGGTAAGACTACCTGCTTGAAGACAATTTCGGGTTTACTGCAACCGAAAGAAGGGACCTTAACTTTTCACGATAAAGATCTTACTACAATAAGTGCTCCTAAAATTGTCGCCAGCGGTATTTCTCATGTTCCGGAAGGTCGGCGAATATTTGCCAATATGACTGTTTCTGAAAACTTAGATTTAGGGGCGTATTTGCGTAAAGATAAAGAAGGTATCAAAGAAGATCTCGAAATGGTCTATGGATTATTTCCTCGTCTCAAGGAAAGAAGACGGCAAATAGCTGGTACTTTATCCGGGGGAGAACAGCAAATGCTGGCTATGGGCAGAGCACTGATGTCGAGACCGGAGCTGTTATTATTGGACGAACCGTCCATGGGTCTTGCCCCAATTCTTGTTAAACAAATTTTTGAAATTATTCAGACCATTAATTCTCAAGGAACAACAGTTTTATTAGTAGAACAGAATGCGCGAATGGCGCTTTCGATCGCCAATAGAGCCTATGTTTTAGAGACTGGAAAGATTGTGTTATCCGGTAATGCCAAAGAATTGATGCAAAGTGAAGAAATTAAAAAAGCTTATCTTGGCGGTTAACATCAATATTTGTTGGATAAAGCGGATATTTTAGCTGTTTTAAAGCTAGAAGAAAGTATGCGTGTTTGCTAAAATATGATTAGCGAAAATAAGATGTGGGTTATTCTAATACCTAAACACGAAGGGGGCAACAAGTATGTATGTCCAACAGTTTATGGCCTCAAAAGTTATTACTGTTCCACCTAATGAGAACATTTTAAACGCAATGAATATTATGAAAAACAAGCGAATTAATCGTTTGCCGGTTGTAAGTAATGGGAAATTGGTCGGGCTGGTCTCAGATGGGGATTTACGCGCTGCTTCACCGTCACCGGTAACAACATTGTCAAAATTTGAAATGAATGAGCTGCTATCAAAAATAAATGTCATTGACGTTGCTGTGAAGAAAGTAATTACCTGTACCCCTGATACTTTAATTGAAGATGCAGCACTGCTTATGCGTGAGCATAAAGTTGGCGCTCTGCCGGTGATGGAAGGGGACAAAATTGTTGGTATAATCACCCATAACGATATTCTTGATGCATATTTAGATATTATGGGGGTTCGGAGCCCAGGTAAAAGAATAGTGATCGAAGTTCGGGATGAAGTGGGCGTCATCTACAAGGTGACTACTATTATTACTAACTATGGAATAGATATAACCAACCTTGCAGTCTACCATTTACCAAACAGAAAAGCTCAAATCTTTCTCCGTCTAGATGGTGAACGGGTGGAAGAAGCTATTCAGGAACTCAACAGTAAGGGCTTTACTATAATTGAATAATCTTGCATTCCGTACTGCTTAACGTGTATAATAAAGTCCTGAAGCCCTGTAATTACTAGGTTTCAGGACTTCAAATTTGCCCACATTCCCGACATCACTGGAGGAGGTAAGATTTTGAATACCTTCGATTTTCTTATATTGGCAGTTTTAGCAATTGGTGCTTTTGCAGGCTTTCGAAAAGGGTTCATAACCGGAATAGCCAGGTTTCTAGGCAAAATCGCCGCTGTTGTGATTGCTGTGTTGTTTCATGATGAGTTTTTAAGTATAGCTGATGGAGCTCTTAGTTTAAAAGCAAAAATCACCCCCACTATAAACGGTTTTCTAAGCGGGGTGCTTGCCGGAAAAATCGACCAAAGCGAGCCTGCGTTCAGCGAGG
>JAAYSI010000124.1 GCA_012524045.1 Peptococcaceae bacterium
CCCGGAGACTGCTCTTGCAGACTATTCCGCCCAGGCTTAAAACAGCAACGTCGGTGGTACCGCCTCCTATATCCACGACCATATTTCCTTCCGGCCCGTAGATGTCCAAGCCGGCACCTAAAGCTGCTGCAAAGGGTTCTTCAATAACCCTAACTTGTCCGGCACCTGCATTATGCGCTGCTTGTTTGACCGCCCGTTCTTCAACCTCAGTCACTCCCGAAGGTATGCAAACCACTACTCGATTTTTGATAAAAGGCATAATTTTAATGCCTACTTTTTTTAACAAATATTTTAGCATTACTTCTGTCGTCTGATAGTCGGCGATTACTCCGTCCCGCATCGGCCGAATGGCCAAAATATTGCCCGGTGTTCTGCCGAGCATCAGCCTAGCCTCTTCGCCAACAGCAATTCTTTTGCCGGAATTTTTGTCAATGGCAACTACCGAAGGTTCATGTAATACAACCCCTCTGCCTTGGACAAAAACAAGTACGCTGGCTGTCCCGAGATCAATACCTAAATCATTACTAAACCACATCCATGCTTCTCCCTTCGCTAAATTATATATGTAACCAAGGCTTGTCCCCTATATGTTAATTATATGACCATAAATATAAAGCTAAAACTAAAGTAAGGTAAAATTCAATCTCCCGAATAGGGGAGATGAGTTTCAACCTTCTATATTCGTTATTTTTTCCTTATTTCCTTCAATTTTTAACGTCTTTTCTTTGATTTTCCTCCTATTCGGAAAACTGCTTGTATTTTCTCCTGGTAGCTTCTCCTCCTCTGATATGCCTTTCTGCTTTATTGTTTTCCAATATATTTTTAACCTGAGCCGAAAGCTGTTTGTTAATTTGCGGTAATCTCTCTGTTACATCTTTATGTACGGTTGACTTAGAGACCCCGAACACTTCCGCCGTCTGACGGACAGTACTGCTAGATTCTATTATATAGGTTCCGATTTCCAATGCTCTTTTTTTAATATGCTCTTGCACGCTCCCTCTCCCCTTTTATCCTGCAGTGTTTAATTCATTTATATGCCGCTGCAACTAAAAAAGACATCCTCAAAAGGATGTCCTTTTCTGGTAATTATTACCCTAAAATATAAGTTTGTTCTAGTAAAGTTTTTCAATAGTTACGCCTCGATAAAAGTGCTTAAGAATTTCTTGATATTTTTTGCCACTTTTGGCCAGGTCGTTGGCTCCATACTGGGACATGCCAACTGCATGCCCTTTCCCATAAGTAATTATCTCTATACTGTTATTTTGAATTTTCCACTCAAAATCAGTCGAGGCTAATTGAAGTTTTTTGCGAATATCGGTCCCTTCGAACACCCGATTACGAATGGCCAGGGTTTTAATTCTGCCGGCTTTGGTACGGTCAACTATTATCAGGTCTTCCTCGTTGAACCGGCTCGGAATCTGACTAAAACCAAGTAAGCTGTAAAAGGTAGTAATATCGAATACTTTATGGGCTACAAACCTTAAAGGGTTCGCTTCGCCTGAAGGAACATTGGTCAGGTATGCGGCTTCACCGTTCCAAACCTCGGAAGCTTTTTCGGTGTTCTTGCGGCCGGAGCTGCTGTGATAAACCGCATCTATTTTTTCCCCATCAAACAGCAGTGTCTGGCCTTCGGTCTGTTTTACTGCTTTGCTAATTTTCCTCTTATATTTAAAATAAGCGATTAATCCCCATTTTTTAACCATATCTTCTCTGGAGTTCCAAACTTGGGTTTGTTCGGTGGTATCCAGATCATACAGACTATTTTCGGCCCTCTTTTCAACTTTTTTAAGCGCATAGGTTCTTGCTGCTACCGCCTGGGCTTTTAAGGCCTCCAGCTCAAATTCGGCGGGCATTTCAGCGGCTACGACTCCGACCAGATATTTTTCCAATGGTATGCTTTTAATCTGTTTGTCGGGCAGAATCACCTTTACTTCAGGAGAACTATCCTGCTGAAAGACGACAGGAAGGAGTACCGGCACTACGCCAATTAAGAATATAACGGCCACAAGCACAGCCGTTACTTTCGAAAATCTTGGATTCACACCCCGAACCTCCTATGAAGTACAAGCTAAAATATGTTTATGCCGAAGGTTTACGGGATATGCTTCTTTTTTAGTCTACTTTATAGATTTCGGCACCCAAACCGCGTAATTTCAAATCCAGGTTCTCGTAACCTCTTTCGATATGGTGGATTTCCCTAATTTCCGAAGTGCCGTTAGCAGTCAGAGCGGCTAACACTAAAGCCGCACCAGCTCTTAAATCAGTCGCAGCCACAGTCGCAGCATGCAAACTCTCAACTCCCTGCACTATAGCACTGCGACCTTCAATTTTAATATCGGCACCCATTCTTTTTAGTTCATCCACATGCATAAATCTGTTTTCAAAAACTGTCTCCGTAACTACAGCCGTTCCTTTGGCCAGAGTCAGCATGGCCAGAATAGGTGCTTGTAAATCAGTCGGGAAGCCGGGGTGGACTTGAGTCTTTATATCCACTGCATTATAACAGCCTTTACCCATTACCCGAATCCCCTCATCTTCCTCTTTATAAATTACTCCAGCCTCATCAAGTTTGGCCAGCAAAGGTTTTAAGTGAGCGGTGATTACATTGCGTACCAGCACTTCGCCGCCGCAAGCTGCAGCCATCAACACAAAAGTACCGGCTTCAATCCGGTCAGGTATGACCGTATGGGTGGTCCCATGAAATTCTTTAACTCCCTCAATATTTATAATATTAGTTCCAGCACCGCGGATCTTGCCGCCCATCTCATTAATAAAGTTGGCTAAGTCGACAATCTCCGGTTCCTGAGCCGCATTCTCAATAACGGTAGTTCCTTGGGCACAAGCTGCAGCCATCATTATATTCTCAGTCGCACCTACGCTCGGGAAGTCCAGATAAATCCTTGCTCCGGTTAAGCGCGGAGCTACTATATCCAGAAAACCGTGATCCATCCTGACTTGGGCTCCTAAATATTCCAGACCCTTAAGATGCCAGTTAATAGGTCTTGAGCCTATCGCACAGCCCCCGGGCTGGGAGATCCGGACCCTGCCCTTGCGGGCAAGCATTGGTCCCATAATTACAACGGAAGCTCTCATTTTCGTAATGAGATCATAGGGCGTCTCAATACTCTCTATTTCTTTCACGGTAACCTGCAGTTTTTTTCCGTTTCTTTTAACTTTGCCCCCAAGAGATTCCAGCACTTGAATCATAACTTGAACATCAAGTAAATCCGGGGCTTCTTCCAGTACTACTTTATCCGATGTTAACAAGCAAGCGGCTAAAATAGGTAAAACAGCGTTTTTGGCACCACTTACTTGTACTTTGCCGTTCAATTCCTTTCCGCCTGTAACAAAAAGTTTGCTCAATTTTATCGTTCAACTCCTGACCTGTTCTTAACTTTAAACAGTCTGCTACTAGTAACCTAATCATAATAACAAAAGCAGAATGGTAAAAATCAATATAGAAATAATAAATCAGTAATTCTAAAACTCTCCAAGTAAAGTAGGAAAAGCAAGTACGGTCTTCCCATTTTGTCCATCGAGCTCTTTGGCAACTATCTGAACATTACTTTCAACACTACCCGCTTTAACTATTTTACTAAAGCCTTTATGATAACCCGTAAGGGATTGAAGGTTATCAGTTTGAATACTATTACAAAGGCCAATGTCATAATGCTTAAAATATGCAGTCGGTTCTAAGAAAACATTTATTCTCTGTTCAAAATAGACTTGGACATTTTGTTGTTTGAAGCAACTATTCAGCCGTTGGAATAGTTCGACGAACTGCCCCTCGTTTTCCTTCTTAATCTGGAAAATAGTCGTATATTTATAAGCATTTCTACCGGAAAAATCGGTTAGGCTTTGTTTTTTCCAATTTAAGCCGGTTAACCGAATTGTTCTTTCTATAGCCGGCAACTCTTTCTCCTTTTCCGTCCATATTATATATTGACCGGTAGCTTGATTGCAATGGACTAAACCCGAGTTCAGTAATAAGGGTAGTGACTGCCTTCGAAAATCATCCTGACAAGGCTGCTTAAAATAAAACTGATTATTGTAAAGAGTAAAAGTAAATAGTAATAATATAAATAGACCTATAGAAAATAAATGGAAATTTTCCCTATTAATTGGCATCTTTTTTCTCACCTCTCGAGTTTCATTAACAGTTTAACCAAACTTCAAAAACCCAAAACATGAGATCATTTTATTTTAATAGAAAAGTTTTCTTCATTTAGAAATATTGTTTAGGTCAGATATTTGTGTGATAATAGCTATGATGAAACTATTGACAATAGCAATAATAGCGTATTTACAGAAACAAAAAATATAAAAGTAGATAAAAAATAGAGATATCTAATCTAAAACTAATTTTCCTTAGAAAGGAGCTATTTGGTGACTAAGAATACTCATCCCCATGAGCATACCCATGAACATCCAAATAAAAAAAATGTTATTAATCGCTTGGCTCGGATTATTGGCCATCTGGAAGGAATCAAACGGATGGTTGAGAATGATGTGGACTGTAGCGACATTCTAATCCAACTATCCGCTGTTCGCTCCGCGCTTAATAACACCGGTAAAATAATTCTTAGCGACCATATCAATCACTGTCTGCTTCACGCTTATGAAGAAAATGACACTGAAATTATCGAGAAGTTAAACGATGCCATTGGTAAATTCTTAAAATAACTCAAAAAAACCAAAAGTTTTCTCAGTTAGTTATTTATTGGATTTTGCTCAATTATTTTAGTCTTACATATTTGAGCATACAACATGGCACTTGGCCGTGGAGTCCTCTGCTGGGTTCGAAAGTCACAGTGATATAAGCCAAAAGCCGCACTTTCGCCTTCTAACCATTCAAAATTATCCATTACTGTCCAGTGATAATATCTCTGAATCTCTATTCCTTCCTGAATTGCCTTGGCCAAATAGGCCAAATGATCAACAATAAACTTGGCTCTTTGGCGATCAGCCCGATCACTTAGGCCGTTTTCGGTTATATAAACGGGAAGCTTGTATTTTCGGTAGTACCTACAGCAAACTCTGTAAATCCCTTCCGGATAGATATCCCAACATAGGTCAGATTTATCCAACTTCTTATCGGTTACACATTTATGAAAATAGATAGACGGATTCAAAGAGAACTCCACAATATTACGGGTATAATAATTAATTCCGAAAAAGTCCGCATAGCCGGTCTTTTTTATTTTTTTATGATCTAAACTGATTAAAGGAAACTTAAGCTTTCCACGGACCATACCTTCGATAAATATCTGGTGAAAAAAGTAGTCAACCAGAGCGGCGGTTCTGCGCCCTAACCAGGTTAAACCGTCAAAAAACCGTATATGCATCGCTACGCCGACTTTAGTTTGCCCTAAAAAACCCCGACAAGCTCTTAATTCATGGATCAGAGTATAAAGCTCGATATGAGTCTCGATTAAAGCCGAAGTAATCTTAAAATATTCAAGCAGGCTTCTTTTTCCGGGTGGAAAGATGCCTAGCAAATACCCTAAATTGGCATAAACATTTGGTTCGTTAAAGGTAACCCATTCACTGACCAAATCACCGAGCTTTTCTACAACATATTGAACATATGCGATAAAGTGCTTCTTATTCTCAGGTTTACTCCAGCCTCCGAGCTGTTGAAACCATATCGGTTCGGAAAAATGATGCAGGGTAACCAGCGGTTCTATCTTACTTGCCAGTAATAACTTGATCTCTTCTCGATAGTGCCGAATAGCTTCTTCCGAATATTGTCCGGGCTGTGGCTCAATCCTGCTCCATTCCAGGCTTAGCCTATGAGTCTGGACGTTTAAGTCTTGCAAAATCTTCGTATCTTCTTCTACTCTGTTCCAATGGTCGCAAGCAGTAAAGCAACTGCTCGAGTCCTTAATATACCCTAGTTCCGACCACTCGTACCAAGTATTATTAGTATCGCCGCCTTCAATTTGGACACTGGAAGTGGCTGTCCCGAATAAAAAATCCTCAGCAAATTTAAAATTACCCATAATTTCCCCCACTTGCTTTCTTCTTTTTTAGTAAAAAGATTATTTATTTACTAAAGAAGATTGCTTTGTACACTAAAATATGTGGGTATGGGAAATTAGGGTACTCTGCAAAGCAAAAAGTGCACCTTGCATGCTTGCTTTTTGGCCAACATTTGGGTGCACTTTTCCTACTGTCTTTTCTAATTCTCACTCAGCGGCTTTCAGTCTGACCAAGGCTCTTTGCAGAGCGATTTGAGCTCTGACCACATCCGTTTCCGGTTTTCGCTCTTGCAGACGTTTTTCCGCTCTTTCTTTAGCTGCTTTAGCTCTTTCCACATCGATGTCTTCAGCTTTTTCGGCTGTCTTAGCTAAAACGGTTACTTTATTATTGGCGACTTCCATGAAACCTCCGCTTATCGCAATTTTTTTGTCTACTCCTTCATCCTTATAACGAATGACCCCTATACCAAGACCGGCAACCAAAGGGGCATGGTTCGGTAAGATTCCAATTTCCCCGGTAACCCCAGGGACAACAACAAATTCCACTTCTTTATTAAAGACCTGACCATCGGGGGCAACTACATTGAAATTAAAAGTTCCTGCCATGGTCTTACACAGCTCCCAACTGTTTAGCTCTTTCAACAGCCTCTTCTATAGTTCCGACAAACTGGAAGGCTTCTTCCGGCAGATCATCATGGAGGCCATCACAGATTTCTTTAAAGCCTTTAATGGTTTCCTTAATCGGTACATATTTTCCTTTCATTCCGGTGAAAGCCTCAGCTACTGTGAAAGGCTGGGACAGAAAACGTTGCAAGCGACGAGCTCGCTGAACAACAATTTTATCGTCTTCGGAGAGCTCATCCATACCCAAGATCGCGATAATATCTAACAATTCTTGATAGCGTTGCAGGATAGCTTGAACCTGCCGTGCAACAGTGTAGTGTTCATCCCCGACAATGGAAGGAGTTAAAATCTGCGAAGAAGATTCCAGCGGGTCAACAGCTGGATAAATGCCGATCTCAGCAATTGAACGGGAGAGAACGGTAGTTGCGTCCAAATGGGCAAAAGCTGTTGCCGGAGCCGGGTCCGTCAAGTCGTCAGCCGGCACGTAGATGGCTTGGACGGAAGTGATTGACCCTTTCTTAGTCGAGGTAATTCTCTCCTGAAGATGTCCCATCTCGGTTGCCAAGGTAGGCTGATATCCAACGGCGGAAGGCATCCTACCAAGCAAGGCGGACACTTCCGAACCGGCTTGAGTAAAACGGAAAATATTATCAATAAACAGCAGAACGTCCTGACCCTGCTCATCTCGGAAATATTCGGCCAGGGTGAGGCCGGTCAAAGCAACTCTAAGCCTAGCACCAGGGGGCTCGTTCATTTGACCGAAAACCATGGTCATCTTATTAATAACCCCTGATTCCTTCATTTCATAATAAAGGTCATTCCCCTCACGAGTACGTTCTCCTACTCCGGCGAAAACGGAAATACCACCGTGCTGGGTTGCAATGTTATTAATAAGTTCTTGAATAAGAACAGTCTTGCCAACCCCGGCACCGCCGAAAAGACCAACCTTGCCCCCTCTGGCATAAGGAGCGAGTAAGTCGACAACCTTAATACCGGTTTCCAGCATAGTATCCGTAGTTTCTTGGTCGATAAATTCCGGAGCTTTTCTGTGAATCGGGAACTGGAGCGGAGTTTGTACTTCCGGCAGATTGTCAATTGGTTTGCCCAGAACGTTAAACATCCTGCCAAGTGCCTCCTGCCCTACGTTTACCGTAATAGGACCTCCGGTATTTAGCGCATCCATGCCTCTTACTAAGCCATCTGTAGAGGCCATAGCGATACAGCGTACTGTATCGTTACCCAAGTGTTGGGCAACTTCTAAAGTTAAATCTATATTTCTTTCTTCATCCTTGACCACAATAGCGTTATAGATTTCCGGCAAGGCGTCGGCATCAAATTCTACGTCAACTACCGGGCCCATAACCTGAATTATTTTTCCTACGTTTGACAAGCATACAACCTCCTTTTCTTAGGAATTCTTGCCGAAATTATTCTAAAGCCGCAGCTCCGCCGACGATCTCCGAGATCTCGGTTGTGATCGCTGCCTGACGGGCTCTATTCATCGCCAACGTTAATTTATCAATCATTTCTTTGGCATTCTCTGTTGCCGAATCCATTGCAGTCATGCGGGCGCCCATTTCGCTCGCCTTGCTTTCCAATAAAGCACTAAATACCTGACTTTCTATATAGCTGGGAAGCAATTGCTCCAATAATTGCTCGGGTGAAGGGTCAAAGATATATTCTCCTTCAGCCTTTTCAGTTGAAGGTTCAATCGGCAACAGTTTTGCCACCGTCGGTTGTTGCGTTAGGGCGGAAATAAACTTGGAGTAAATAAGGTAAACCTCATCTAGTTCTCCGGCAGTATAAAGCCCTATAATCTCCGAAGCAATTTTTCTGGCTTGGTTAAAATCCGGGCTGTCCCCTAGGCCGGTAAAGCGAGATAAGATTTCAACCTGACGTCTGACAAAATAGTCACTGCCTTTGCGCCCTACTGTTAGCAAAGCTACTTCTTGCTCTGCCTGTTCTTCCACAAGACCCCGGGCTAGCCTGATCAAGTTGGAGTTATAGCCTCCGCAAAGACCTGCATCTGCAGTAATCAGAACATAACCAATTTTTTTTACAGGACGTTTTGTCAAAAGAGGATGCGCTTCCTCGGTTTGGACTTGAGCTTGGACTTGAGCCAAACGGGCCAATACATTTTGTATTTGCTGCGCATAGGGGCGAGAAGCGACAACTTTTTCCTGAGCTCTGCGCAATTTAGCCGCAGCAACCATTTTCATGGCTTTGGTAATTTGTTGCATATTGGAAACACTGCGGATTCGTCTACGGATTTCTCGTACTCCAGCCACTATACAACACCTACTCTTTCTTTAGACCAAAAAGCCTTTTTTAAACTCA
>JAAYSI010000125.1 GCA_012524045.1 Peptococcaceae bacterium
AACCGGTATCATGTTGTTGTTGCTCAAACATTAAATTGGTACCCGGTGGTCGTAGAATACTTAGTGCCGTGGTTGAGAAACCTATCAATATTGAAAAGACCCAGGGACTCAGATTCCCCATTAAATAGATAAGTACTCCCAATATGGATACGCAGCCAAAGCTGGCAACGATGATTGTCTTATCCTTGAAAAATTTGGCCAGTTGAAGGTAAATAAAAGGCCCAATTACGGCCAAGGAGGCACTGGCAGCAAAAAAGTAACTGTAAATTTGTTCTGATAAACCAAAACCATTGATATAGATATAAGAAGAACCGGAGACATAAGCCATCATCGCAATATTTGGTAAACTAAATATAATAAGAAGAAAGGTAAAGGCTCGGTTTTTAAGCACTACCCCTAAACGGCTTAGCGAATGAAGAATGTTTCCTTCAGTACGTTCCCCAATGGTTTCTTCTAAGAAAAGAACACCAAGAAAAGATATTAGGCCAACGACAGCCAGAGACCAGAATACGCCTCGCCAGGTGGTAAAATATAAAACCTGAGCCCCGATCATCGGGGCAATAACGGGAGCCACTGCTATCATTGATTGAACCAGAGCCAGCGCAGAGACTCGTTCCTTACCGTGAAAGGAATCTTTGATAATTGCCATGGATACTGCCGTAGCCGCTCCACTGCCAATGGCCTGAAAAATACGCCAAAGAATCAGATAGTAAACATTGTTGGCCATCGAACACAATATACTGGAGGCAATATAGACGACTAAGCCTATTAATAGAATGGGTTTGCGGCCGTATTTGTCACTTAAAGGGCCCAGAATTAGAGTCCCAATAGCATAAAAAACAAAAAAGACAACCAGGGTCATGTTCATGAGGCTGACAGGAGCTTGGAAGTTTTCGGCCATGCCCGGCAAAGCAGGTAGGTATAAATCCGTTGATAGGGGAATGAAGGCACTTAGTAAAGCAATTAGGATTATTAATCCTTTTTTCCCCAAATACTTTTGAGGTTTCATTTGAATTTCATAGGTGATATCTGAATTGCTCATAATATTTCACGACCAATAATTTTTAATTTTGATGATTTTGAAAAAAACACATCCTTTTTATTCTAGCATATAATTACCTCCTCTTTCCATAATGAAGTTCGGATAAAATAGTAATGTTTGGTTTAAAAGGGATTATTAAGTCTTTCTTGATAAAAATTCCTTTTTATGTTATTATATTCACAACCGCAAGGAAAAAGAGCCTTGTGGTATTCATGCTGTTTGCGTTCAGAAACGCCAGCTAGAAAAAATGGAGGAGGAAGAGTTATGGGTATCACAAGACGTCAATTTTTGACAGGTATTGGAGCAGCAGGTTTGGTTGCCGCAGGGGCGGGCCTGACCGGATGCTCACCATCGGCGCCAGCTTCCGGTGGTTCCGGAGATTCCGCAGGAGATGCGGCGGTAAATGGCACAAGTGGCTCCCTCAGTGGAGATCTGATTCCACAGGCTTATCTCAATCCGCAGGACTACAACTACCGTCAAAACACTACCGACTTTCAGACCTTGTTTTCACCTCTAAAAATTGGGCCGCTTAATCTTAACCATCGTATGATTAAGTCTGCCGCCGGTTCGGCTACTTATCTGGCCGGGCTGACAGATGAGTTGCTCCAGTACTATGTACAATTTGCTAAAGGTGGAGTTGAGCTCATCTGGGTAGAAAAACTTCCTCAATTCGAACTTCCTGAAATACCCCAGTCAACTATTGAATTCGGTAAAAAATTAGTTGCCGAATGTGCAAAATACGGTGCCAAACTTGGTTATCAATGGGCAGAATTCGCTAGGATAGCGGTTGGTGAGATGACGAAAGAGGACATTGTCGCCGCCCAAGAAAAGGGTGTAGCCATCGCTAAGCTAGTAAAAGAGATGGGCTTTGTCGGAGTGGAGATCAACTCTGCCGGCTTTAATCTTGGTGAACAGTTCCTTTCTCGTTACCACAATGTTCGCACCGATGAATATGGACCAGACAGCTTTGAAAACCGGGCTCGTTTTGTGGTCGAATGCATTCAAAAAATTAAGCAAGCTTGCGGTGAGGACTTTATTGTCCAAATTCTAATCAACTGCATTGAAGAAACCGACAATCTTGATAATAATGCTACTCTAATGTGGTTGGATAATGCTGTTACTGAACCCCACAATAGGGTAACGACTATTGAAGAAGGAATTGAACTTTCCAAATTGTTCGAGGCTGCCGGCTGTGATGCGATGCATCTACGCTTAGGCCCGCTGGGCAATCATCCTTGCCAATTTG
>JAAYSI010000337.1 GCA_012524045.1 Peptococcaceae bacterium
AGAGAGGCAGCCAAAAAGGCCTTTATCACCACCCGTGTCGGGGACTTCGGCTTGCTGCTGGGAATGCTTTTCTTGCAGATTAAGTTTGGTACTCTAGAGTTGGCAGAACTGGCCCAGGTAGTTCCGATGTTTGAATCCCTCGGAGTATCCGCCGGAATGCTTACTTTAATGGTTGTGTTACTGTTCTTAGGCCCGATAGCCAAGTCAGGTCAATTCCCATTGCATGTCTGGCTTCCTGATGCAATGGAAGGTCCTACTCCGGTTTCGGCATTAATCCATGCCGCTACCATGGTTGTAGCCGGTGTCTATTTGGTAGGTAGGATTTTATTCCTATTCGTTCAAGTGCCGACAGCGATGACTGTTGTGGCTTTCATCGGGGCTTTTACAGCTATATTTGCAGCTGTCATTGCTATTACCCAAAGAGAAATCAAGCGTATTCTGGCTTATTCTACTGTATCCCAATTAGGTTACATGATGTTAGCCTTAGGGGTTGGCAGTTTGGCTGCAAGTATGTTCCATATGTGGACTCACGCTTTCTTTAAAGCGTTAATGTTCTTGGCCGCCGGTTCGGTTCTGCATGCTCTGCACGATAGAGCAGATGTCTGGGAGATGGGCGGTTTAATCAAGAAAATGCCTATTACCGGCTGGACCTTTGTTATCGGAGGTTTGGCAATTGCCGGAATTCCGCCTTTTGCCGGCTTCTGGTCCAAAGACGAGATATTATTAGTCACTTTGGAATGGGCTCAGCATGGTAATACTATAGGTTATCTGCTGTTTGCGTTTGCTGCAATCACAGCTTTCTTAACAGCATTTTATATCTGGAGACTGATTTTCCTCGCTTTCTTTGGCGAAGAGAATCCAGAAAATCATCCGCACGAGTCTCCTTGGAATATGACTCTACCGCTGGTTGTACTGGCTGTAATGGCTACTGTAAGCGGACTGGTTGGTACTCCTTGGGCCAATGTCTGGGGCGAATGGATTCGTTTCGGGGATGTGCACCATGTTGCTCCGAACTATGCTCTGATGCTGTTCTCGGTTGTGTTAGGCGCAGCAGGTATAGGCCTTGCTTATATTCTCTACCATAAGGATACCAACAGAGTTAAAGTTAAAGAACTGGCTGAAAAATACCCAGCTTTGTACAATTTGTCCTATCGTAAATTCTATGTGGACGAGGCTTATGCCTGGTTTACTAAGAAAATCGTGGACGGTACGGCAAAAGTGGCTTACTGGTTCGATATTTATATTGTCGACGGTATAGTAAACGGCCTTGCGGCTCTAACCCGAGGTTCGGGCAGTGCGCTGCGTTATACGCAAACAGGTAAATTACAAACCTATGCCTTAGTGTTCTTCTTAGCCGTATTGGTAATTTCCGTAGTGTTAACCTTAGGCAATGTAGATACAATCGCTTTATTGGGAGGTGTTAGGTAATGAACTTTCCGATTTTAACAACAGCTCTTCTAGCACCGGTCATTGCAGCGTTGGTGATTGTCTTCTTGCCTAGGGAAGAGGAGAGATTGGCTAAGTCAATCGCTGCGATAGGTACGGGGATCTCCCTCCTGATAAGCATTTATGTATATTTCGCTTATGATACTTCTGTGGGAGGGTACCAATTTGTTGACTTTGGACAGCCTATCCCGTGGATTCCTGATTTGGGTGTAACTTGGTATATGGCTGTGGACGGCTTAAGCCTGCCGATGCTCTTATTAACAAACCTGATTGGCTTCACGGCAGTATTTGCCTCCTGGAATGTTAAAGAGCGGGCTAAAGAATTAATGATTTTACTTCTCTTGTTGATTGCCGGTGTAATGGGTACATTTATCGCGCAGAACCTCTTTATATTCCTGTTGTTCTATGAGGTAGTTGTTATCCCAATTTACATTATGGTAATTATTTGGGGAAGCTCCAAAAGGGTTACGAAAGAATATGCCGGTATGAAGCTTACGATCTATCTGTTGATCGGGTCTGCTTTCTTGCTGGTCGGTGTTATGGCCATCTTTGCCAAGGCATTAGATATTACCGGTATTCCCGATATGAGCTTTGAAGGTTTAGCGCAAGTAGCTTTTCCTGAGCAGTTCCAGATTTATATGTTTGCTTTATTGCTTATTGGCTTTGGAACCTTGCTTTCGATGTGGCCTTTACACTCCTGGTCACCGGACGGTTATGCCGGAGCACCTACCGCCGTTTCGATGATCCACGCAGGGGTTCTGAAGAAAATCGGTGGCTACGGTTTAATCAGATTTGCAATCTATGTATTCCCGCTGGGTGCTAAATTTTGGGCACCGGTTATTGCGGTATTGGGTGTAATCGGAGTAGCCTATGCGGCAATGGGGGCTTTAGCGCAAAAAGACTTGAAATATTTGGTCGGATACTCCTCCGTTTCCCATATGGGCTATGTCTTGTTAGGTTTTGCAACCTTAGGCCTGATCGGTGTAAACGGCGCGGTAGCCATTATGTTTGCCCACGGGGTCATGGCTGCGTTGTTCTTCTCGATGGTTGGCTTTATCTACGAAAAAACCCATACCCGTTGGATTCCCGAGTTGGGCGGTTTATTCCAAAATGCGCCTAAACTGGCAGTGGGCTTTATGTTAGCCGGTATGGCTTCTTTGGGTCTACCGGGACTTGTGAACTTCCTTCCTGAATTCACCGTGTTCATAGCTTCGTTTAAAGTCTATGGAATTCTGGCAGTGATTGCCATTGCCGGGATTATCATTACTGCTCTCTATATTTTAAGGGCAGGAGCCAATTCTCTGTTTGGACCTGCGCGGCCGGAATACAAGGATGTTAAAGATATTCGCGGCCCTGAAATGGTACCGTTGGTGGTCCTCGGCAGTGTGCTCGTGATTGGCGGAATCTTGCCTTCTCTGTTATTCGATATGATTAACAGCGGTGTTGAGCCCCTAATGGCTCATGTAAATGATATCTTACAGATGGGGGGAGGAAGATAAAATGCATATAGACTACTCATTATTGTCAACGGAAATAGCATTAGCCATCCTTGGTTTAATAGTTTTTACCTTGGGGCTTACCCTTCCCTCTAGATCGACTAATCGAGGACTAGGCGCCTTCGCGATTTTTGGTTTGTTGATTGTTCTCGGTATTACCGTATCATTCTGGGGTACACAGGCTGAGCTATTAGCAGGGATGTATCTGATTGATAACTTCTCCGTATTCTTTAAGATTCTGGCTTTAGTGGCTGCGATCTTAATTGTGTTCGGAACTATGAGCTATGCGAATAATAATCTTAGCCGGCAGTTAGAATATTATTCGACTATTATATTCGCAACTCTGGGTATGATTATTATGATCTCGGCCGGTGATTTTATAACCCTCTATATCGGCTTAGAGTTAATGACAGTTTCCTTCATTATCTTAGTCGCTTTCCGGAAAACCGATGGCCATTCTTTGGAAGCAGGTATTAAATACCTTATCCTGGCCGGAGTTTCCTCAGCTGTCCTACTTTATGGCCTGAGCTTGATCTATGGTGCAACCGGTACGGTCTATATCTTAGAATTAGCTGAACTGGTTACCGCCGGAACTATAAGTCCGCTCCTGGTATTTGGTCTGGTTCTGCTGGTTGCCGGCTTTGGCTTCAAGATTTCAGCCGCACCCTTCCATATGTGGGCACCAGACGTTTACGAAGGAGCACCGACTCCGATAACCGCTTACCTGGCTGTTGGCTCCAAAGCTGCTTCCTTTGCGATTCTGGTTAGAGTATTTGTTGGTGGTCTGGCCGGAATGCAAGAGCAATGGGCGACCTTGCTTGCGGTATTAGCTGCGATAAGCATTCTGCTTGGCAACCTAGTTGCCATTCCGCAGACCAATATTAAGAGAATGCTTGCTTATTCCAGTATTGCCCAAGCCGGGTATATCATGGTCGGCTTGCTTACCGCCAGCCCGGAAGGGATAAAAGGTGTAATGTTCTACGCATTCATCTACCTTTTTGCGACCATTGGAGCATTTGTTGTAGTGTGTGCGGTATATGAAAAAACTAAGAGCGATGAAATTGCCTCTTATGCCGGTTTAAGCCAGAGATCACCACTGGCTGCGGCAGTTATGTTGATCAGCTTGTTATCGATGGCCGGTATCCCACCGCTGGCTGGTTTTGTCGGTAAGTTCTACCTGTTTACTACCATTACCGATAACTTCATGTGGTTGGTATATATCGGTTTGATCATGAGCATGGTCTCCGTATACTACTATCTGCGCGTGGCTCTGGTTATGTATAGGGACGAACCGACTGATCCCACCCCGATAAAAATGGGGGCTGCGGTCAATGTAACGCTGATAATTGCTATGGTTGCTACACTCGTACTAGGTATTTATCCGACCCCGCTATCCGAATTATCTAACATTGCCGCTCAGTCGTTTTTCACCTGGTAATAGATAAACGATTTATATAAACAACTAAAACGCAGAAATCAAACATTAAAGTAGAAGTCATGTAATAGTAGAAGTCAAATGTAAAAGAGAAGTCAAAAGCTGTGGCTGTTGCCAAACGAGAAATACTCGTCGAGCAACAGCCACGTTTTTTTAGGCTTTTACGCTAGAAATCAGGCTCTCTGTCAAATGTTGGGGTTAAGTCCGAAAACAGAGAGCCTAACTTTATAGAGATAATAAAATATGTAAGCCGTAGTTGACTGTTAACTGAAAGAAAACTATTACCTGGCTTAGCTTTAAATAAAAACATACGCCAAAATAGGAATAGTAAAACAACTTAATAAGGTACTTATAAAAA